>NZ_WRFL01000038.1:0-24060 GCF_009778815.1 Candidatus Bathycorpusculum sp. | reverse complement strand
TGAATGGATCAACGAGGGCCCCACTGTCCCCGCGTAGTACCCGGTGAAACCACATAACGTGGACGAACAGTCCACGATCTCCCAGCGGGAAAAGAAGTCCCTGTGGAGTTTTACTGCAGCCTGCCGCTGGAATACGGTTGTGGATACAGAGCGTAGTCGGGAGCTTTCGATCCTGTGTTCTCTGGGACACGGGGGAGGCAACAATGGAACACCGACTTTCTGCAACCGTGTTTCTCACCGGCCCCTAGCGGGCTGGAACAACGGTAGGTGGGCAGTTCGGCTGGGGCGGCACGCCCTTGAAAAGATATCAAGGGCGCCCTAAGGTTGGCTCAGGAGGGACAGAAATCCTCCGTAGAGTGCAAGGGCAAAAGCCAGCCTGACTGTGTCCCAAACAGTAAGGGACGCAGAGGAGAAATCCGGGCTTAGCGATCATCCATGCTCCCCATTGGTGGGGGCTGGATGTGTCAGAAAAATTACCCTAGGGATAACAGGCTCGTCGCGGGCGAGAGTCCCCATCGACCCCGCGGCTTGGTACCTCGATGTCGGCTCTTCCTATCCTGGCCCTGCATAAGGGGCCAAGGGTGAGGCTGCTCGCCTATTAAAAGGGAACGTGAGCTGGGTTTAGACCGTCGTGAGACAGGTCGGACTTTATCTGCTGGGAGTGTTGGCTGCTTGAGGGGAAAGGGTCCCTAGTACGAGAGGAACTGGACGCTGCGGCCCCTAGTTAACCGGTTGTCTGATAAGGCAGTCGCCGGGCAGCCACGCCGTTGTGGATAAGAGCTGAAAGCATCTAAGCTCGAAGCCTCTCCCGAAAAGAGGCAGCCATTCCAGTTTCACTGGACGAAGGCACCCATAAAAGATGGGTTTGATGGAGCCGGGGTGTAAATCAGAAGACTTCGGTCGACTGGTTCAGCCTGCGGCCACCAATCGCCTGAGATGTCGAGTCAATGTAGTATCTGAGCGATATTTGGCAGAGACGCACATTGCTTCAGTTAAGTGAGTCAAATATGCTTGATCTGTGCATGGAGAGCCGTTCGTTTTATTTTAGTAAATAAAAAACAATTGAATTGTTTTGTGTTATTATACCTTTAATTTAATGTAGTTATTTTTAGCAAACTTGTTTTATTGGTGATGTCCTTTGTGTATTTTGGGTTGGCGGGGTATTGTGTAAGACTGAGTTTGGCATTATTATTTTGTTATTATATTTGTTATTTTCAGGTGAGTGTCTTTCATATCCTTTTGGCGGTTTGTTTTCATTACTCTAATTGCTTATACAGGCCGGTGACTGTTTTGTTACTCTTCATCATTGTCCAAATCAGGAAAAAATTTTTAGCCAAAATAGGAAAAAATATATTGCCAAATTCGGTAATTATGTTTCTGATGATAACATGTGATGAAAATGAACAACGTGTATTTGCCTCGGATTGCAGATAAAAAACTGGAATTAGCCTTGCAATCATCGGGTGCCGTTTTAATTGTTGGACCAAAATGGTGTGGGAAAACTGAAACAGCAAAACAATTTGCCAAAAGCACACTATATATGCAGCACCCAGATTTTGCAGAAAACTATCTAAAAATGGCATCGCTCAAACCATCTGAATTGTTAGAAGGTGAAACTCCACGCCTCATAGATGAGTGGCAAGACGCCCCCGTTCTTTGGAATGCTGTTCGCTTTACTGTTGACCAAAGAAAAAGCAAAGGGCAATTCATACTAACAGGCTCTGTTGTTCCTAAAATGGCAAAAAACATGCACAGCGGTGCCGGTCGTTTTTCAAAACTAACCATGCGCACAATGTCGCTTTTTGAATCAAAGGAATCCACCGGAGAAATATCCTTGACAGGCTTATTTAACGGCAAAACAGAAATGATGGGTACTTCTAAACTAACAATTGATGACCTAGCCTATATTTTACTTCGAGGCGGTTGGCCTGAAACAGTTAAAGAGAAAAATGCTGAAGCAGTTATGCAAACTGTATTTGATTATGTGGAAGCGATTATTAATGAGGATATGTCTCGTGTTGATGGTAAAAAAAGAAAACCCGCACGTGTACGCAGTTTACTTCGCTCAATTGCAAGACACATTTCTTCGCCTGTAAATAATTCAACTATTTTGAAGGATTTAACTGCAAACGATGAAATAATCTCTGATAAAACTATTGTTGACTACATCAACGCGTTGAAAAAATTATACGTTATAGACGACCTGCCAGTTTGGAGTGTGACCATGCGGTCTAAAACCGCAATGAGAACAACACCTAAAAGACACTTAACCGACCCTTCCATCGCTGGTGTTCTGCTTGGAGCAAATAGAGCGAAACTGTTTAATGACCTCCATACTTTCGGTTTGCTATTTGAATCACTGGCGGTGCGTGATTTGAGAGTTTATGCCGATAGCTTAAACGGCAATGTTTTTTATTACAGAGATAAATTGGGTTGCGAAGTTGATGTCATCATTGAACTTTCTGATGGACGTTGGGGCGCTGTTGAAATTAAAATGGGCGGTAATGAAGAGGAAAAAGCTGCTGAAAATCTATTGAAATTTAAGAAAAATGTAGATACAGAAAAAATGGGGGGGCCTTCATTTTTAGCAATAGTGACGGCAACGCAAATTGCGTATCAACGTGATGATGGTGTATGGGTTATTCCGCTTGGGTGTTTGAAGGATTAAAAGCACGGTAAATATTTGATCGGGGACACAACATAGAAATTATGGAATAAACTGAAATCAAGAAACAACTTTGTTTTGGGAAGAGGACACATTTAACTCAGTGTTGTTTGAAAATAAGCGAGCTACTTGTGGTAAAAAGATTTTGACGGGGCTGGCGGCAAAATTGCTGGCAAAATATGGCAATAGTAAGACTTGCCTTCTCCAGATCAGCTCACCCAGTATTTTGTTCCAGATGATCTTGTTGCTTGTGGCGGGATAGTAGTAGCGTAAGCCGGTTTTAGGATTGTTTGTTTTTATTATGTATGTGTGTTTGGTTGTGGATGTTGTAACCGAAAATTAATCCAGTTCGGTGTTATGTTGTAGTTGTGGTTTATGTGATTAGACTTAACTTTGACACACATACTCTAACAAGGCTCAAGCATTTAACGGAAACTGGGTGTTATGAGTTTTTAGGTTTTACTCTTAACTTGGAAGACAGTACTATAATTGATAATCTTGATCCGTTTGCTCAAAAACTTTCTGAGGCGTTGGTGGTGAAACTTATTGTACCTTTGCTTACCCACTATACTATGGGTATACCCTCTGCGTTGACTGGGCAGCTTATCAAGTTTAAGGATTTGCCTGGAGGTTATGCATACGAAGTTGCCTTTATCAATCGTGCCGTAAAACCCCTTGAGCAGGTTTTTGGTGAAAATCCCGCTCGGCTTGCGGAGGCAGTGGAATTTTTGGGTGGTCGTCGGCTAAGTTTAGGTGATTGTTCTGCAGAAATTTCAGCACTACACGGCATTCCCTTAACTTTTATACTCTATGGTTCAGATGAATTTGGTGCATCAGCCAATATACTCTACGATGCATCTGCCTCAGGCTTTCTACCCACCGAGGATTTAGCGGTGCTGGGCGAATTGGCCGTTTTGCGGCTCATAGAAGCAACTAAAAAAACCTACTAGGTGCTTGATTGCTAGACTGATGGTGTAGATATTGTGTAACTCTGATGTCAACTTCTGATATAGTGCCATCATTGCATGCGCATCACTACTGCAACTCACCTGACCCTTTTTGGGTGAGCACCCAAATATTTGTTCTGCTCTGCTTAACAATCATTCGCATCTTGGGGGCAAAAATAAAACCTCTCGAGCCGATACCTTACCCGCCAACTTATACTCGTGCAAGCACTTGCAATCTTACGTACAAACGCATAGTCAAAAACGCCACAATTAAGTATCCTATAGAGCATTGTATAGTGTTTAACCACTTGAGTAACAACATATTATAAGGACAAATGATAGTACTGCAAGAGGTTAGGGTTATGCGGAAAGTTTTGCTTTCTATGTTGTTGCTCTTCATCATAAGTTGTGGTTCATTTGTAGTCATATGTAGTAGTTCTGTTTCAGCATCCGACGGTGCGTTTGAGGATTCTTGGGATACAAAAACTTCAATGAATTACCCTCGGCAAAATTTGGAAGTTATTGCTGTAGATGGTCAAATTTATGCTATTGGCGGCTATACATTAAATGATAACACCAATGCACGAGGTATAACTGAGCGGTATGACCCCAAGACTGATACATGGACTGAATTAGCGTCTATGCCTACACGCCTGGCCAATTTTGCTATTGCCGCATATCAAGGCAAGATTTACTGCATCGTCATCACCCCCGCAAACATGTGGGGTAGGGGCGAAACTTAATAGTATGAATGAGGTTTATGATATAGATACGGATAGTTGGAGCACTAAAACAGCTCTACCCATTTCAGAAACAAAATCCCATCAAGCATATGTTGTGGATGAAAAAATCTTTGTTCTAGCTGATTATGACTTATTTATGTATGATCCCATTGCTGATTCATGGACTGCTAAAACCAGTATACCTGAAAAGCCTGTGGCTAGCATCTTCATTTGTTGTGGATAATAAACTAATGATTGTTGCTGGCTTTGTATCAGAAAATACTGTTTCTACAAAAACTTTGGTTTATGACCTGCATACTGATTCATGGAGTGAAAGAACAAATCTGCCCTTTACAAATATTTATGGTGCTGTGGGAGTGACATCGGGTATTTATGCTCCTCAAAGAGTCTATATCTTCACAAGCGACCTTTCCAATAAAACAACTTCTACACTGGTTTATGATCCTGCAAAGGATACTTGGTCAGTTAGCGAAGGCATGCCTACGATGCGGATCTCCTGTGGTGTAGCTGTTGTTGATGATGTTTTGTATGTAGTGGGCGGATTCATTCCGGGACAGTCTTTATCTACAAATGAGCAATATGTACCACTTGGTTATCAAGATCCTTTGTCCTCTGGTTCGATATTTTCTTTAACCAACATAGTTCTTGTAGCTGGAATAGTTGTACTAATTATAGTTGTTGTGGTCGTGTTGATGTTCTCTTCTACAAATAAAGAAAAACAATAGACTTCACACATAGATAACTAGATGAGTTGTTGTTTGAATTTTGGTACGCGAAGTGCTTGAAAGAGCCATTAAAGCGGTGGGGCAACATAGCGAGCAAATGAGTTTTAATAGCGCTTCAAATGAAATTTGACCTGATTATGGTTTACATATTGGCTGGTTTTTTTGACGTGAAAGCTGATATTTCTTATTCAGACTTAGTGAATAAGCAAGGATACCGATACCTGTTAACCCTGAAAGCAAATACAACGGCCATATTATAGTGAACGTTGAAGGCAACGGCAACATAAGCCCAACAGTCATAACTATAAGCCAAGCACCAAAGACAAAAAGACTACGCACTACCAAATTCTCGTCATGTTTGTCCATTTAACTCGCCTCATTCACTTTTTATTTAAGTCAAGCATTACTTATTTAAGTTAATATGTTTTTGCCCTAAAAGGGCTTCTGCTACAGAAACAGGCCGAAATCAAGCTCAGAATCAAAAACATATTACTTACTTCTGGAAGTTAGGTATCAACAATTATCGCATTTAGAAACCATCTTAGTTCGGCGGATAAACCGTGTAGTACCTAAAATTTGCGGAGATTAGGAAATTCTGGTTATGTAGTGGTTGCTGAGTTAACATAGATCTCAACTTTGACTTTGGGTGCTTCTTTTCCGAGAAATTGGGCCAGTGAGCCTGTCCAGTGGGGTTTGGCGTTTGCTGTGTAGTGTAGCATCTCAGAAATTCCTCGCCATAATATGGCTTTGTCGTAGTCGCGGGCGTCGGTGGGCATGAATTCAAAGATGGATCGGCTGGCGATGATGATGAGTTTTTTTTTCATGCGGGATATGGAGACGTTTATGCGGTTTAGATTGAGTAGAAATTCGCTTTCGGTACGGACATAGTCGGGGTCGCTGACACAAGAGGAGATGATTATAGCGTCGGCTTCGCCGCCTTGATAGCGTTCTACGGTGTCTACTCGTATGTTTTTGTAGTTTTGGAGTAGGTTTTTGAGGACTCCTTTTTGTGCGTTGTGGGGTGTGATTATGCCGATATCTTGGGTTGATGCGTTTTTAGCAAGTGCTTGTACGATGGTGGCTTCGATAAGATTGGATTGGAAACTCTCGGCTTCATCGTGTACAATTAAGGTAACTATGTTTTTGGCTTCTAGGGCGGTTTTTAATCCCTCTGTTTCTGGGGTTGCTTGTGGTAGTGTTTGGGTTTGGTTGGAGTGGAAATCTATGCCGTCTTTTTCATATACCCATTCACGTAGAAAGTTGGCTACGATGGTGTGGCATCGGTGGCTCTCGGCGAGGCGTATGGCGGGTATGTTGGCGGGGTTTTTGCATTTAATGCGTTCCAGTCCTAGTTCATCGTTGCGTAATAATCGTAGAAAGTCCATGGCTGATAGAAAGGCGGCCATTTCTTCGAGTGTGCGGCGGTCTTCTTTTTCCCAGTTGTGGGTGACGATGGGTGATAGTTGGCGGTGGTCACCTGCAACTATAATTTGACTGTTTTTGGCTAGAAAACTGCCTGAGAGGATGAGCTCAGGGAGGCGCATCATGCTGGCTTCATCCACGACTAGTAAATCAAAGAAGGCTTCTCCCCAGGGAGGTTCTTTGTCACCTATTTTTTTCATCAAACCATATAATCCGGGTGGGGTGAGGCAAAGTGTCATTGAGGTGCCGACTTTGTTTGGCGTGATCAGTGTTGATTGGTTGGTGAGGTAGTCGGTGATTTCTTTTACGCTTTGAGCATCTTGGTTGTAGTTTAGGTATTTGACGCCTTTTATTGGGGTGGTTGTATTG
Source organism: Candidatus Bathycorpusculum sp. (assembly GCF_009778815.1). Classification (NCBI taxonomy): domain Archaea; kingdom Thermoproteati; phylum Candidatus Bathyarchaeota; class Bathyarchaeia (SeqCode); order Bathyarchaeales (SeqCode); family Candidatus Bathycorpusculaceae; genus Candidatus Bathycorpusculum; species Candidatus Bathycorpusculum sp. The sequence continues at coordinate 17,189 of NZ_WRFL01000038.1, read as the reverse complement.
GTGTTGTTGTTGCTTAAAATGCGGTAAATGTTTAGGTCTGCTAAGTCGTTGCCGCCTTCGATGGTGTATTTTTGCCAGCATCGGGCGAGTTTTGTGATGAATTCTTGGATGGCTTTGTGGGTGGGTGCGACCATCAAGACGCGGCAGGGGGCTTTTGTTTGATGTGCGGCTATATGGGCTAGAACTGCGAGTTGGAGTGTTTCGGTTTTGCCTGTGCCGGGGGGGCCTTGGAGCATAATAATGGGTTCTTGGTTAAACACTTGGTCTATGAGGCGTTGTTGTTCGGGTTTGGGTGAGTTGTCTTGTCTGGTTTTGATCCAGTGTAGAAATGGTTCGGCGCCTTCTTTGGGTAGGGCGGTATGGGTGGAGGTGCTTGGGTTGCCTGCTAGGTAGTCTGATAGCATGGTGTAGAGTGTGTTGTTGTGGGCGTAGTCGAGGCATTGGATGGCGCGGTCTGAGATTATGTCGTCTGCTAATTCGTCTAGGATGTAGTAGCGTTTTGTTTCGAAGAGTTGCATAAACTTTTTTTCTGCTCTTTGTGGGTCGGTGGTTGGGAGTTTGTGCCATGCGCTGTATTTGCTTTTTTTGCCTTTTGGCCAGGTGATTACTTTTAGGGTGATTTCTAGTTGGGGTATGTTGACTGCTTCGATTATAGCGCGGGCTGATTTTTCAACTTCTGCGGGGGTGTGTTTTTGGGTTTCTTCAAATTGGCCCTCGAGGTTGCGGTGCAACTCGGTGACGACCATCCAGTCTCCTGAGCTTGACTCATCTGAGCCCTTAACTCGGCAAGCGTTGGCTACACATTCTGTTTTTGGTAGTCCGAGGCCTTCATAGATTAATTTGCCCCAGACGGTGAATTCTTGTTCGGTTTCCTCTATTTTGGTGCATTGGAAAATAAGGGAGCGTCCCGAGGCTACGCGTTGATAGGGTAACATGGCGTAGTGTTGATACATTTCTTGGCGTTTGGAAAAGTATTCTAGGTCGAGAAATTCTCTACAGCTACGTTCCAGCGTGGATTTGCCCAAGGAGAACTCGGCGATTTTTGGAATGGCTATGGGTTTTTTTCCCAGTCGGCGATTGCGAATAGAGAGGGAGCGCTCAATTTGCTCTAGGGCCACACAAATTTTTATACCCATAAGACTGAGTTCTTCATCGCTTATGCGGCGGGTTTTTTGTGTATAGTCACACCATCGGCGCTTATCTAGGAGGATTTTGGCTGGGCCTTTGACTTGATTGAAGTGGTCTAGACGTCCTTTTGCTCCCCAAAAGTATTCAATGGGTAGCTGGGCGCTAAATCTGGCTCGTGCGGGGTAGTATCCGTCTGGTTCTCCTTTTTTGAGAAACGCAATGGTGCCATCGGGATTTTTGCGATAGGGCAAGGAATAGTTGAAGAAGCCGTCTCGGAAAACCAGTGCTAAATCGACAAGCGTGCCGTCTTTGCGTTTGATTCGCCATTGATTATGATCAAAATAACCTGATTGTTCCAAAATTGGCAGTAGTCCTGAGCTGTGAAAGCGCAGGGCTTTGCGGTGCTGAATTTCATCTTGAAGAATGCTAAACATCGGCTGATCAATGGCTTGGCGTAGCCCCAGCAGATCCCTAACAGCATGTGCTTCAATAATTGAGGGTTGGCGGCAAACCGCTTTCATAAGTCCATCGCGTTCTTGGCGGCTAAAAAAGTAGAGATGAATAGGCGCTTCAGCCGCACTATTTGTGGCATCGGCCACCTTAGTTATAGCCTCAATTAACTCTTTGAAGAACGCCTCCATCATTGCTTTCTCTGCATCCAAACCTTGGGTCCGATCATCAGGAAGCGATGCAATAACCTTTGAGATAGTTTGAGGTTCGCCTCTATAGCACGTAGAGCTGACTTTGGCGCTAAGCATAGAAACAACATCTAACATATAGTCCAATTCAACAAAAAGATACACCCGTATCATACCATTTGGTTTGCATCCCAGCGTGTAGTCACTACTTGCAGTGGGGGGGCTGTCTTCAGGCAAGTTGCCATATCCAGTTCCAGTTAACCAAGGCATCCAGCGGCTTTTACTCGCATTCTGACTATTGAGCCGAATCCCACCTAACATATACTGAGCGCGTTGGATCAGCCAATCTAGTTTGGCGCCAATGATAGGATTTGTGGATAACTCTTGCACTTTTTTGTGGTCTTTAGCTGGGCTGGTTTTGAAGTCATAGGGCCGCAGATTAGCTGTATCGGTTACCGCTTTGAGTTTTGCGAGGTCCTCTAGTTTTGTGACGCCGTGGTGTCTGAGCGTTTTTTGCTCCCCCCGGCTTAAATTTAGCAGGGCCACGCTCTCATTTTCAACTGCACAGACAATACAGCATTCATTAAAGCCGCAGGTCTCACATTGCCAGCAAAGCTGGTATTCGACCTCTTCGATGGAGGTTTGGCGGATACGGTTTAATTCCCCGTTCTGGGCCAGTAAGCGCTCCACATCTTGGATAAGCGGACCTAATTTGAATTTTGGCAAACTGTCAGGGTCGAGTTTTTCAAGGCTGGTTTCGCGATTGATAACGCCCCCCTCTAACTCTATTTGGGTGAGCATGCTGTCTAATTCTTGGGTGAGCAGCAATGCATAGATAGCAACCTGGATGCGGTGGGCGGTTTGTTCTTTCCAGGAGGCCTTTAACTCAAAAATACGTACCTTCACTTTCCCATCTTTGAGTGGCCAAATCGCAATCAAATCCGCAATACCCTTAATTTCCCACACGCCAATAAGGCCCTTCATGGGTACCTGATAGAGCAACAGAGGTTTTTGCTCGGTTTTCTCTCCCTCAGAGAGCTGATGTTCAATAATATAGCGCAGATTATCCATCGAATCGCGTGCTTTTTCCCAACCCCGCTTACCATGCGTTTTAGGATCATAAACAGTGAAATCCATATAATCTGCGGCTTTCTCTTTGAGTTCAGCCACCTTTTTTTCTTCTAAGGCTTTACCCACTCCATATAGCAGAGGACTTATGGGTTTAAACGCCTCTGGCCAAACACGCTTTTTAACCTCTTTAGCCTCAAATTTAAGCTTGAAAAAACGCGGACAACAATTAAACCGAATATACTCCGCTATCCCTGAAGCTGTCAAAGTACCTTCCGGTTCATCCGCTTCTTCGTCGGCATCATCGTTACTGGTGGAAAACTCTACGCTAAACTCTTCGGTGCTCACTGTGTTGCCTGCCTATGGTATTGCTTTATTTTAGCGCCTTATTGTATTTAGCGTTGATTACTCCACTTTTACTCCTCAAAACCGTTCTGTACCTTCTGGTTGATCTTTGAATGCTATCCACATTTAGAGCATGTAATCTTTAATCTGTTTGTTTGCTCCTTTCTCAAGGCGACCATTTTCGCGGCCTCACGAAAATGGTTTGAAGGCACAATATCGGTTGTTTTACAGCTTTCAATCGTCCTGTTTAGGGTAGCCTCAAAATTCTATCAAGGAACAAAATGGGACAGGCCGGTTTTGGCGATGAATGGGTTGCAAATACCGCCAGAAATGTGTTTACGGATAAGTAGCCCGGCAGTTTTTGAGCGTCCGGCATATAAAAAGCTCATTCGAAGCTTGAGAAGCGGGGATTTGCTACACATAAAAGTCAATCGACATGTTTTGTCCTAAAGCCTTCGAGTATGTACTAAAACGCCCTTCTCTGATGTTCCAACTAGATCAAAAACAGAACCGCAAAAGAAACCTGAACAACCCTTTTTGTCATAGGGCTTTTTTTGTCGTAACAGTATTATTTATCGACAGAGAACTACTCTTAATTACAGTTATGGGATGATATGTGATGTCAGAGAAATCCATCGCGGAACGTAGTGTTGAGACGTTAAAGTGGATTCAAAGAGAACAAAAAGCAAACGGGTTGGGTATGGTTGAGTTCGATAAGGTTCCTGATCAGTCGGCGGTGCGGTTTCTTTTGCGCAAAGGCGATATTTTTGAGCCGCAACAGGGCATGATTAAATCCGTCACAGAACTCGAATCAGAAGACGAAGCAGTCGATGCGGTTTACGATTCTTCCCCTTGGGTTTGGCGGACCCCTAAGCCTAAAAAGAAGGGTGATGTACCTGAACCTTATCAGTTTTTGCCTTATCCTGACTGGAGCGTTTTACCCAGCGCCGTTGCGGAGGCCTTGCGGGGTATGGGTTTTTCGGGGGCTCCTTTTCTCTATGAGGGCTATAGCTACCGCAAAATGGCCGGCGGGGCACTTCGACGCAAAATGATCGGGGCCCACTCCAAAGAAACATTGCTAGCTGAACTAAAACTGATTGGCCACACAAATGAAGCACTAGCTGAGTTGGAGCAGAAAATCCAAATAACCATCGACGACTGTAGAGGTAAGAGCAAAGAAATAACCGAAGTGTCAATCTCTGCAGATATAGTCTACCACCTCAAAGACAACAGCTTCAGCTTAAAGACCCTCAAGAATAGACTGTGATTATTCGTAGGAGTCAATATGAAGACAATACTAAATCAAAACCCCCTCAATTCGTGACACAGTGTGTCTCGAATGCGATGATTTATTCAACTATCAGAGAAATCATCCGATTGGTATGATTTTAAAAAAGTGATTGATTTGCTATGATGTATGTGTATTGGCAAATAGAAAAACACATTATGGTTGTTTAAAGCTACGCGGATAAGACAGGAATGGCGCGCAATTCTAATTTGGCTGAAAAATTAACGGAGTGTTAAGTGTTCATTTTGATGAACGAACTTGGGTATATGTGACACTTTTACACTGCTTCCAATTTGGAACGCACTGTGTACCGAATTGCGTTGGTCGCACTACCAGATAAGTTATGAGAATTCCCCGCGCAAGTAACATGAGTTTTACATAAAAGACTGTGCAGAGTGCAATTAGAACGTCCGCCAGAAATGGTCGTTTTAAACATCATAGACAATTGAACGCTTATCGACATCAAAAAGTATCAAAGCATAGTTACCTTTAAAGTTACACTCAAAACATTCGTTATATGTTTGATAACCAAATTTTCTACAATATTCGCAATAAATGTAAATTCCTTATCATAACGTTATATAATGCTCTCTAATTTGGCTAAAACGTGTTTAACACAATTGTCCAAATTGTGTTTTATGTCGTATTCCCATATGCGTATAACGGTCCAGTTTTGTTTTTTGAGTTCTCGGTTAACTTTGTGGTCGCGTTTTTTGTTGTTTGCAATTTTTTTATCCCAGTATTCTACATTGGTTTTGGGCCGCACAAAGCGCACGGGGTTACCGTGCCAAAAGTCTGAGTCTACAAACACCACTACTTTTTGCTCAGAGAAGACCAGATCGGGCTTACCCATAACTGTTTTGTCATAGCTGGAAAATGTTATGCCTCTTTGCCGTAGCTCATCCATTAGTAATTTCTCTGCAACGGTTCCGGTTGAGCGGATGTGTTGCATGTTTTTTCTGCGTTGCTCAGGCGTAAGATTATCCATCATATTTCTCCATAGGTTGTTTGTTTACTCTTTTTGTTGTTATTCTAAAGTCATTGTGATGTTGGGTTTGATGTGGTTGTATGGGATGTTTGCGAAGGTTTTTAGGATTGCTTCAAAGATTGGTTGTGCGCCTCTGGGTGGGACGGCCATGCCGATTTGTCGTCGTACGCTTCCTCTATGTCCATGGAATGTAAAGGAGTCTGGGAATGTTTGTAGTCGTGCTCGTTCGCGGTTGGTTAGGGCTCGGTTTTCACTCCAGTGGTAGATGTGGGTGCCTCCGCCGCCGCTTCCTGTTACGGTGTAGGCGGGTTTTGTGGGGTTGAGTCGTCGGTAGATTTGGCTGATGGTGGCGCCTTGTACTTTGAGTTGTAGGTGTGTTGGTAGGTTTGCGGTGAATGCGTTTTGGCCTTCTTTTATGTGTTGGAGGCGTTCTATGACTTGGGGTGATTGTCGGGTGAATTCGTGGTTTGGGGCATTGGGTGGTATGGGTGGGTTTTCTATGGCTTCTTGGCAGGTTATGGGTGTTTTGTTTTGGGGTGCGGGAACGTGAAAGTTTAGTTTGAGATCTTTTCTTGTGCCCACAATTATGATGCGGTGTCGTGCTTGGGGAACTTGGTAGTGTTCAAAGTAGTAGAGGTGGGGTACAATGTTGTAGCCTGTTTTGATCATTTCGTTTAGGATGGTGTTTAGGGCTTCTCCGTTGTGGGCGTTGCGTAGTCCGCATACGTTTTCTGCTAAGAACCATTTGGGTTTAAAGTGTTGTAGTGCTTTTATGCAGTAGCGGTAGAGGGGTCCATAGTTGCCGCTGAAGCCTTTTTTTTGGCCTATGTCGCTAAAGTCGTTGCAGGGAAATCCAAATGCTAATGCATCTGTGGGGGGTAGGTTTTCCATTTTTAGGTCCGCTACATTACAGCAGATTACATTGGTTTGGTTGATGTTTTGGCGGTAGGTTTCACAGGCATCTGTATTGTAATCGGTTGCCCAGGCATGGGTGATGTTGCTTTTTTCTGTTGGGAGCGTTATTTGGGTTGTTTTTGCGGCTAGTGCTAATCCACCTGCGCCGCAGAACAATTCGCCTAACCTGAAGTCTGTCACAAAATTTCCTGCGATGTGCCTTTAGGGTTGTTTGGTTGTTGGTTGTTTCATTTCGTCTTTGAAGGTTTCTACGAGGACTTTGTCGCTTATGCCGATTTCTTCTGCTAGGCGTTTGACTTGTTTGACGTAGGTGCGAAAGAGGCTTTGGAGGATTTCGGTTTTTTCTTCGGCGGAGAGTTCAGTTTCTTCGGCTATGAGAAGGGCAAACCATCTTCCTAGCTGGGTGAGTTGGTAGGCTTTTATCCAGATGATACGGTCTTCTTTGTCTTTTTTTTCCATGCTTTCATTTAGAACCCCTAGGGCGGTTAGGGTTTTGAGGTTTTCGATGATGGTTTTGTTTGAGTAGTTGAGATTTTTCACTAAGTCTTTTTGGTAGATGTTTTTGGCGATGCCTTGTTTTAGGGCAAATCGCAAGACGTCGACGCCTGCTTTGGATCCAAAGATGGCGCTTAGAATTTTATCCTTTTTTTCTTGGGGAAGAAATACTACATAAGGATGTAATTTTTCTATCATATGTACTGCTCTAACATGCTATGGTTACCATATACATTTAAGACTTACGCAAAATAACCTCTACACAAATAACCTGTTTTCTAAACCCGTAGTTGCGGAGAATTTTGGAAAAACTGATTTATACTGCGTTGCTGTGCAAATACGCGAAGGCACCTCGGATGAAAAAAACCCAAGTTGTTTGTTTACTGTTTTTGATATTTGTCATAACGCTGAGCCCATTTACCCTATCTAACCCTGCTAATGCTCAAACCTCCAGCCTAAAGGTCCTAGACAACTATAACTGGTACTTTGATCAAGTGGGCTTATTGGTTGTTATAGCCGAAGTCCAAAATACCGGTCCAAACACCATCTCCAAAGCTGTAATCGGTGGCACTCTGACCTTATCAGATGGTTCTACATCTGAAACTTTTGGCTGGTTGTGGGGTTATAATTTGATTCCTCAGCAAAAAGCTCCCGTATACTTGGAGTTTTCGTCCCCCGATTCGCTTGGCTGGGGCGATAGAACCTTCTCAAAAATAGAATTTAACGTAGCATCTGCTGATCCCACCGCAGATTACTTCTACTCTGATATGGCCATCACAGATGACAAAGGAATTGTAGCCAAAGACGGCACCTTCTGGGTTGAGGGCACACTCAAAAACACCGGCACCCAAGATGCAAAAGAAACCCGTATTATCGCAACCTACTTTACTGAACAAGGCAAACTCGCCGGCGTAGGCCTAACCGATCCTATAAACCTATCACCTTCCCAAACCACTAGTTTTAAAGTCGGCGCACGGGACCTAAATCAAACCGTGGTTCCCGAGGACTTAAAAATCGCCAGTTATAGCCTGCTAATCCAAGTTACCGGAACAGTACTCCAAGGCACACCCCCAATAATCGTTGAAACCCCCACTCCCGGACCCATAAGCGTCGCCACAAAAGATCCTGTAGCATCAGCAAGTATCGATCCCTCAATCACCTACATAGCCATAATTATAGTGGTCGTTGTCATTGTTGTTGCTGTGCTGTTTCTATTTAAAAAAACCAAAGCATCTGCTACTAAAACCCAACCCGATGAGCCCAAACAAAACACAAAAAAACCCAAAAAATAATCCGCTCAATTTTTTTAGAGCACCCTTTGGCGTGGAGTGTATTAGTCTTTAAATATTGCTTCATACCACTGAAATAACATGAGTTTCAGACAACAAACTGGACGCAAAGGCGCCAGTAGACAATTCTCCAAAGCCTCACAAGACAAAAAAACCAAAACAAAAAAACAACGCCAAGGTGCCAAATATCTCCAAGAAGAAACCCCCCAAATTTCCCCCCAAGAAATAGCTCAACGCACCCTCACAAGCATCGAACGCATAGGAAACCAAATTTTTGCGCTCTCCCCATTTAGCAACTACTATGACGACTGGCTTGTAAACCTGCGCCAAATCATAGAAACATTCGAATCCAACCCCGCCATCCAACCAAATGAACAATTCCAAAAAACCCGAACACAAACCTTTCTCGATGTCACCGACGCTCTGGCGCAAAGCAAAATAGCCGAATCCACCCTCTCCGAAGAAGCTAAAGCATTAGTTGATAACAACCATCAAGTAGCTGAAGCCGACCGAGAATACGCCGAGAAAACCCGCGAACTCAGCAACCGCCGCAACAGTGAAATCACCCGCCAAACAAACCAAATCCGCCAACTCGAAGAAGAACTTGACGCACAACAAAACGTTAAAGTCAAATTCTACCAATTCAACGAAAAAAAACGTGTCCAAGAAAAACTCGACCAAATCACAAAAGATCTCGCAACCGCCAAAAACAACTCCGAACTCGCCATCCAAAGCTTTACCGCAGAACAAGAAAAACTCCATGACAACTATGAAAAACACAAACAAGAACTAAACGAAAAATCCGATCACCTGCATCAAGAACTAGAGAAACTCGAAACCGACACCTCCGTACCCGCACGACAAACCGCCTGCAACGCACTAATTGATGCCATAAACGCCCTCATAAAACAAACTCCCCCAACCTAACCCTTTTAATGTTTTGTCCGTTCTTACAGTAGAACACTTTGTTCGTCAATTAGAGTTAATAGATGCCACATTACCTGTTTTCAAGTAGTGTGCAGACATGAAGTTTGGGTATAAGATCATCTTTGTTGCTGTTTTGGCGTTGCTTAGCGGAATCGCCTTTACGGCTCCTTTGTTGATTTTTCCCATAGATATAGTGTCTTATCCTCATGTGCCTCAGGGTCCAAAAGCAGATTTTAGCATAGAGTTGGTTTACGCTGATTTTAGTCTCAACAGTTGGACACAAGACATCCCCCTATCGCAATTTGTGGTAAATTATACTGACAGGAGTCTATACCTAGAAAACATTACCCAATCAACCAAGTATACCGACATAACCTATACTGTGGTGGCCAACATCACAAACCTCTCTGACTTGACTGCTCACATGTATGAAACCACCTTTGCCGCCGCCCAAAAAATCAGTATAGAACCCACCATACTTGGCGGTGTCTATTTTGGCAGTGGTGATTCTCGTGATTCACAAACCCGTTTCGAAAACGCTGTACCCGGTGTCATCTATCTTGATGACTATTTTGGCGGCGTTGACCCTCGGGGTTCTCAAACCAGCTTTGGAGGCGTTGCACCGGGCGTCTATCTTGACGGCAAATGGGTTAACACCACTTGGATTCCCGGCAAAGATTATCCCTACAACCTCTTTCCCATTATGGATAGCCAACATGCGCTCAACTCTTCTGTTCCCAAGTTACCCCAAAACGCCAGCGAAATAGGCACCTGGATAGAGGGCGTCCCCATCGCTGAATACTACGATCCCACATATCTTGCAGCCACCCACATGTACATCAATGGTGCCTAGGTTGATGTCACCGGACATGTTACACCCGGTATCGCACAACCTATGATTCTCGCACAAAACACCCTAGTCGCCCGCACTCTGTACTCAGGTACCCCAATCTACCGAAATGAGGGAAACACAAGCGTCGGCCCTGTCACAGACTTACCGAGCTGGACAAACTATAATGGTAATGGTCCCCTCCGCAGCGTTTTCTTCCAGGCCCAGTTTGATCGCACATGGCAACCTCATCAGTCTAAACTAATCGTCTTCACCGGCATCTGTACAGTAAGCAACACCTCAGAAGTACAAAATACCCTAACATCACTGGAAAACGGCGCCATCACGCTCTTTGGCTCCATAACCAACTATATCACAAACATGCCCATCGACAACGTCTACTCAAACACAGTCTCCACAGCAACTTGGTTGCAAACTGTCCCCTTAGAAAAAACCCTCTTAGGCTACCAATATAACACCATTTTGGTCCCAGGAGAAATCTTCCAGATTGCCCCAAACGGCATAGAAGCCACAATAAGCGAGGTAAACTAAATGATTAACACCGACGAACTCGAAGGCACCACCCTTAACGTCTACACTATATTAGTGCATGAAGGCAAACCGCTGGGTCCAAGGGAGACTATGCGGCTTGCAAACCTTAGCAGTCCAAGTGTTGCCTACTGGCACCTCCAAAAACTCGAAACCATAGGTTTGATCTCCAAAAACCCCTATGGCGAATACTATGTTAAAGAAAAAATTAATGTCAGCGGACATTTATGGGTAGGAAAAACCCTAGTGCCCCGGCTTATCTTCTATGCCTTCTTTTTCATCGGTATCTTACTTGTTGAAGTTGCCGTTATTGCGGTGCCTTTCTTCCAAAGTGGACAGACCCCCAGTTTGTATCTGTTCTACCTGATGGTTCCCACCGCCATAGCAGTAGTGCTATTTTTAAGTGAAGGCATATGGCTACGCAAAAAAACAGTAAACAACAGCATCAAAAAAACCTCTGAGAAACAACCCGCATAGAACCAAACATGGTCATTACCCAAATATACCACTATTTTAGCCCAAGATAACTGCTCCTAACTTACCCATTCCTATTCTGCCATAATGAAATTTTGTTGCAAGCCAAAACCATAGCGGTCAGTTGATACAAATAGTGTACCGCTGTTCTAGTTGTGAAACGTGGTGTTCTATGATTAGCTTTAAAGCCTATGCTTGAGTTATTTGTGTTGTTGTGTACTCTATGAAAAATCAATCTATGAGCAGGTTGTGATCTGTTGATGTTTAAACAGCAACAAGAAGACACTTCCAGTTTGACATCATTATCTCCTGAAATTCAAAGTCCCAACAAGAAACGTCATCGATCCTTATATTACGCTATTTTTGCAGTGTTTGTGGTACTCATTGTGATATGTGCGGCTCTTTTGATTCCCCAAAGTGGTGGCTCATCTTTGGAATTGCGCCTAAACTATGCTGTAGGCGAGCGTATGGTTTATGAAACTACCATAACAACAGGCCAAACGATCGATGAATCTTTCTATCCTATTACTACAAGTTTAACAACAATTATGGATGTTCTAAGCGAAAATAGCGAAAACTATACAATAAACCAAGCAATAACTACAAACCCCAATATAGGATTTCCTGGCTCGTTTTTTCCAATAGACGTTAGTAAAGCAACTTATTACAACAACTTCATGGTGCCCGGTGCTCCCCTTATCTTCAACAACACTGACAGTAATCCCACAATTTTAGCATACTTGGCCCAATCTTCTGTTAAAGTTGGTGATGTCTGGATCGTGCCTGTAAACATAAGTACTGCAAACGTGGGGATGACAGGTAAAGTTACGCTAAAATTTGCAGAAATCCAAGAAATAACCGTTCCAGCAGGCACCTTCCAAACAATGCGCATCGAAATAACCAGTACTGCTCTTAACATCCACGCATACGGCAACTCTAACGATGATCCCCTCATAACCATTCTCTCCACGATGAGTACGCAGATAAATGGCACCTCCTACATAGAACTAGGAACCTGCCGCTTAATCAAAGCTGACCTAACACAACTAGTAACCATGGATTCATCAGACATTGAGCGCACATCATATACGGAGCAGATATTGATGGAATATACAAAGCCCTAATTGTTGACGAGTTTTCTCGTCAACTAACCTGTCGCAGTCTTCTATAGCATTTCATGAGCTCTGTACGTCTCTTTGTGTAAAACTCTCAAGGGTGAACAAGAAACAAACTTATCTGACTTGTTAATGGAGACGCTAAACTATATCGAGTTCATAGGTTTGGATGATTGATTTGTGGTGTTAAATTGTATGTGTATCTGCTGTCTCTGTTTAGCGAGTGGTAAGTGACTTAGTTTGTCTCTGTTCTAGTGGTGAAACAGTGGTGTTCTATCATTAGAGTTATACGTTAGAAACAGCTATTGAGTTTGTGATAAATATGCGAAAGGTTTTCCTGTCGACTTTGTTTATGCTTTTTATCCTAAGTAGCGGTTTATTTATTGCAATATTTAGTAGTAGTCCTGTTTTGGCATCGGAGGCTGTTGAGGATTCTTGGACGACGCTGGCTCCTATGAATCAAGCCCGAGGCCATTTAGGCGTTGTTGTTGTGGATGGTAAAATTTATGCTATTGGCGGCGGTCTTGCGTTTGGTGCTAATACTGAGAACAATTATCTGACTGCTAATGAGCGCTATGATCCAAAATCTAATACATGGGTTACTTTAACTTCTATGCCTACTCCCCGTCAGGGTTTTGCTATAGCGGCTTGTGACGGCAAAATTTACTGCATCGGTGGATATACCTACAATGAAGGCGGCGGAATAATACCTGGGCTTAGTGTGGTAAATGAGGTCTATGATATAGCTTCTGATAGTTGGAGTGCTAAAGCATCTTTGCCTGTTAGTAAGGGGGGCCTTCAAGCGCAGGTTGTTGATGGGAAAATTTTTGTTCTAATAGAAGCTGATAGTACTTTGTTTATGTATGATCCATCTGCTGATTTATGGACTAAAAAAACCGATATACCTGGTTCAGGTAATGGTCTTGTTTCAGCCTTGGTGGATGACAAAATAATTGTTACGGCAAGATTTTACTCCACAACCGAGATTAAGCTCTCCTATGATCAGAAAATTCTAATCTATACCCCTAAAACCGATACATGGAGTGAAGGAAAAACCGCATACCCGGATCTCTGGTATAATTTCGTTACTGGGGCAACAACGGGGATTTATGCGCCCAAGAATGTCTATGTTTTCTTGGGTGGCGGGATAAATGCTGGCACTATGGTTTATGATCCTGTAGGCGATGATTGGTCAGATGCTAAAGCTATGCCTACAAAGCGTTCGTATTCAGGTGTTGGTGTGGTTGATGATATTTTTTATGTAATTGGTGGATTTGCTACCACGGGTAACGCACCTTTGGCTGTAAATGAGCAGTATGTGCCCCTTGGCTATCACGGGACTGGTACGGCAGGCTCTGATTTTGATTCTGATTCTCCTGTAGATAATTTGGTTCTTGTAGGTGCACTGGTTGGCGTGGTTGCGGCTATTGTTGTGATTGTGTCTTTAGTGTTATTTTTTAAAAATAAGGGCAAACACACAAGTTATGTTTCTGAGGTGGTTACTTAACTCTGGAATGGTGGGTGTGTTTGGGGTCTGGGGGGTGTGTGTTTGGTTTTTTTGGTTGGTTGTGAGCTGAGTGGGGTGTTAATGTGGCAGTTGGTTTCGTTGAGTTTGCAGCTATTTATCTTGTGATGTAATGGTGTGTTGGTTTGTTTTATGGAATTTGTGGTTTATCGACGTTTAAAATCAATACTGTCTGATTCAGACTTATGTCAGGGCTTAACATAGTTCACATCTGTAGCCTGTCAGCTTAAACAGTTTTATATAGGAAATAGCAAATTAAACATGTTAAACTGGCTGTATTATTGGATTGTGCCTGTATGCGGAAGACCATATTTAAAAAGCTTGAAGCTCAAGGGCTAATAGCAAACTACAACCGCCTACGTAAGAATCTGCCTCCTAAATTACCTGATAGAGTATTCATCTGGGATGAAACCTTCCGGGAAGGTCTCAAAGCTCCTACTGTTTACTTAACCTATGTCGAGCAGGTTAGGCTCGCTAAATTGATGGATGAAGCAGGCGTATCTGTAATCAACGTAGGATTCCCTGCCATATCAGAGGAAGAAAAACGTGCTGTTAAACGCATAGTTAATGAAAGCTTTAGCAACGCGAAACTCACAGCCTCAGCGGAACCCACCAAAAATAGCATAAATGCCTGCATAGAGTGCGGCATAAAAGAAATAACTCTTGAATCTCCCATTAACGGTTTAAACCTCGAGTATAAACTCAGATTAACTAAAGAACAGGGTCTCCAGCGCATAGTTGAAAGTATCGAATACGCCAAAAAACACGGCACAACTATAAACTTTAACCTCATGGATGGCACCCGAACTCCCCTTGAAGAGATCCTCCAAGTTTTCCAAGCCGCAGTTGAAGCAGGCGCGACCCGTCTTGGCATAGCTGATAGTGTCGGCTTCATACGGCCCCTCTCTATGCGCTATCTTATCTCTCATATACGCGACGGATTGCCTGAAGCCGTTAAAAAGAAAGCTCCGCTCTCCATCCACTGCCACAACGACTTCGGCCTTGCCTCTGCTAACACCCTAGCCGCCATGGAAGAGGGTGTGAGTTATCTCCACACCTGTATTGCTGGCTTTGGCGAACGTGCTGGTATTGCACCTTTTGAGGAAGTTGTTACGGCTACAGAGTTACTCTACAACATCGACACAGGTATTGATCTGGGTAAAATCTATCGTATTGCCCAATCCACAGAGAAAGCCTTTGCAATGCCTATTCAGTTCCATAAACCCATCATCGGCGAAAACATTTTCACTCACGAAGCTGAAGAGATGATGGCCCAACCCTTGGTATTTGAGCCTTTTCCGCCAGAAATTGTTGGGCGCGAAACCCTGATTTTCATCGGTCGAAACACGGGTCAAACACTTATCCAAAAACTGCTCGAAAAAGCCGGTATACGCGCTTCTCCGCGGCAGATGGATGAGTTGTTCCGTCGTATCAAGGGTCCCCAGGAAAACCTTGACAAAGGCGAGTCTCAGATGACCTACTACCAAGTCAAAAAGCTCATGAAGGATCTGCTCAAAGGCTACACGATGGATGAATTTTGGCGGCTTGTTGAGCAAGTGACTCACCAGCATCCTAAACTGCCCAAAAATACTAAAAAACAACAAAACGCAGATCAACTAATCAGCTAAATATTCCTCTTTTATTTTTGCTATCTCTTCTTTATTTGGGGCTTTTGGATAGTTGTAGATGGGTCCGCTGGGTCTTTCATTGTAGTAGGGCCGATTACACCCAAGACAACCCGAGGTTTGGAACGGTACACCCGAGCTTATTATTGATTCTAAGCGCGAGTTTTCTAATCCAAAACCTATGATTTTTCCATCTGTATTATAGGTAAAGTTGGCGGTTTTGGTTTCTCCTTGAACAATTAAGTATCGGGCAAGTTGCACTCTTCGATATGTTGATATCTTTGGTGACGCGGTTTTCTCCAAAGCGGTGCCCCGCACGGGCGTAAACGCAAACAACGCCGGTAAAACTCCCAAATCCACACAACGTTGCATGGTCTCTGCGGTTTCCCGCTCAGTTTCACCCAACCCTGCAATCAGATGAGTACTGATCTTTCCCCTGCCAAAAACTAACAGGGCCTTCTCAAAGAGTAAAAACTGGTTTTCCCAACAATAACCCCCGCCCTTTACCTGGCTAAACACCCTTGGTGTTGCGCCGTCTAAGGCAATACCTAAGCGGTCGGCGCCTGCCTCTTTTAGTTGCTCTATGGTTTCTCTGCTTTGAGGTTGACAGCAAAGCGAAACCTCAAGGGCGGTGCGTCTCTTGATTTCTTTGGTCAACGTTTTTAGGTGGCTGAAAACCTCTGGATAGTTTAGGGCTTGAATGCAGACCCGATTGATTTTTTTCCGCTCGGCACATAAGCTAAGGGCTTCTATGACGTTTGTTGTTGAGTAGGCGGGCCAGGTGATACGTGAGAGAAGCTGGGTGTTGCTTTTGCTTTCTTGAGCTTGGGCACAAAAACTACAGTTTGACAAACACTTGCCCTCGCGATAAGTCATCAGATAAGCAGTGGATGATGTCGCGTTTAGCTTGCCCTCTATTAGCCCCAGAATAATGGCGGTACCTATTGAAACTCTGATTTGCGCGACTAAATCCATGACTGGTCGCTCTCACATAAAACTCGGCTAGCCCTATTTAGTTATACACCTCTGCAAAAGTCTAAAATTATACTGTACGCATGTTATTTTATGGCCTCTGAGTCTGCTTTGTTCTATAAAATCTTGGAAGATGATCTTAGGCAAACGATTTTAGTATCGATACATGAGCACGGCAGTTTGAGTTACTCTGATTTAATTGAAAAATTTGACATGATAAGTGAAAAACTGCTTAACTATCATCTAAAGGTTCTGGATGACCTTTTAAGCAAAAATAATGAAGACCAATATGTACTCACTGAGAAGGGACGATTGGCCTTAAAGTTCTTAGAAGAGCATCCTATTCAGGAAACTCGTAGACGAAAAGAGCGAAAACAATTTTGGCTTATATTGTGTACCATTACCGCTGGTCTTTTTGTTTATAATTTTTTGTGGTATTTACAAGATATTGATTTTACAGACTTTATTCTGCGTACGGTAGTGTTTATTTGTCTTATTTTAGCCCTAGCTTATTGTTTGTACTTGGCTAACCCCTTACTATCAGGATCAGATGTAAAGAAATTTCCCGGCGTCTACCTTGTACTTGGAGGCCTGGCGGGTTTTGCAATCGGCTATTTTGGTGCAGTGCTCATGACTGTGCTCTTTAGTCTTGCTGGCGGCCCAAGTTTACTTCAAGCTATTGCTCCCGATTCAGTTCACCTTTTGACTTATCTGGGCAGTACCGCTATTATTGGTTGTATTGTGGGCTATGGCCTTGGTAAAAAACGAGATTTTCGCATACCCAATAGAGCAAATAACTAAACTAAACCCTTAAAACAATAAAAACTCAAAAGACCGGTATAGTGCTTAGTCAATTAATAACTGGCTGAATACATGTCGTCTTTGTAGCTTATGGTCCTTTTTGTATTGATGTCGTTGGTTGGTTGGTTGGTTGGTTGGTTGGTTGGTTGGTTGGTTGGTTGGTTGGTTGGTTGGTTGGTTGGTTGGTTGGTTGGTTGGTTGGTTGGTTGGTTGGTTGG
>NZ_WRFL01000037.1:0-24628 GCF_009778815.1 Candidatus Bathycorpusculum sp. | reverse complement strand
TTAAAATACATCTTTAAAGTCAAAATAAACGACATATGGCATCTAAGTGAAGTCACCAAAAAAACCAACGACCTACTAGACACTCTAAACCTCCATATTACTTAAAACAGGAAGTTAGGGGTTTATTGTGGTGGTTTCTGAGTTTTCGCCTTGGAGGGTGATTGATTTGTTTATCACAAGGGTCTGATTTATTGTCTCGTAGGTGCCGTTTTTGATAAATACGGTATCCCCGTCTATAGCGTTTTTAACGGCTGAACTCACTGTTGGGTAATCGTCTGGAACAATGATTGTTTTGCCTTCTGCTCTAAGGGGCAATGTGGTGTGAACACTTGACCCAACCAATAATACAAGAACGAGTAGCAAAGCGAGGCGTTTAACCATTTACTACCACGCATAATTACGTCTCTTGGATGTGATATTAAGTTTCCTTGAGACAAAACAGCCGTGCTATGCCCATATCAGTAAGTTCCGAAGGGACTCCCTGTTTGAGTCTTGCTTGATCAAGTGTATATGTTATACTTCATAAGATAGTCCTGCGTTGTTACACCATTCTTTTGCGATTGCTATATACTCTTTGTGTTTGAATTTCTCCCAAGCTTCGTTTAGTCCAGTATTGAGGCAAATCTCTCTAAATCGTCTAAACGCTCCCTTGCCGCTTAATGCAACTAATAATCGGTGTTGCAACTGGGCGTCAGCAATTTGTTTAGCAAAGTCAGTCATAATTTCATATTCATTGATATCTTGGGCCGTTGGAGACGCTACCCAAACATCCTTATCTTCATATTTTTCTGTACCTACCTTATCGCCAAAATTCTCGTTATAATACTCAAATTCCCCGGTTTGCTTATTATAAAACAAGCGGGATCCCGACGTTATATCTTCAAATTCTCCCGCAACTTCTTTTAGAGATAACTTTTTCACAGATCGCCTCTCTCCTGATATCTGATGGTACTTCTTATTTTTTAAAGGTTTGAAAGTGTTTCGTTTATACTTTCCATTTATGTTGTTCCAGCGTGTTTTTCACCATGCTGTTGCTGATGCTTTAGCAAATTTTCTCTCAATACTCTACGTTCAATCTGTCCAATCGCAGGTCTTATTCCTTATGTGTCTCAAGATATACAAGCGGAAAAGCCGCATGTAATACTTGCCATCTCTCTACCCGAAAACCGTTCTGCTCGATAAAGGCAACGTACTCAACCGGGCTCCATTTTGAATAGGTTTTAAACCCGATAAACTTTAATATTTTCGCATTCAAGTCCCAAGTTGACTCACGTAAATGACCCTGCGAATAAGTAGGCGCAATAAGCAGCCCTTTTGGCCTTAGCACTCTTGAAATATCACTAAGCACCCTAACAGGATCCGGCACAATGTGAAGTGCATTTGAGATTATAACCGCATCAAATGTATTATCCCCAAAAGAAAGCCCAGTCGCATCCTCTACTGAAAACCGTACATTACCCGGAGCTTTTTTCTTTCTTGCCGTATCAACCATTTTAGGAGAAAAATCAACCGCTTCCACAGAACGTACACATGTAGCTATATTTATAGCAACCAACCCAGTCCCAGTTGCAACTTCTAAAACATCCATATCAGGCAATAACGAACCTGACATTAACTGATACATTTCTAAGTAGGCTTTACCGTTGAACCGTTTAATCTCAAAGTCATACAACTTTGCATAACGATTCCAAAAACTTTTGTTAGCCGGTCTTTCACCCATCGTTTATCCTCCCAATTACAACAGATCAACTTACAACACATTACTGAACCCAAAAATATCATACTTTTGGTAAGCAGGCAACTGTACAGTTTGACAAATACATCAAAAACCCTGCAAAAAAACTACAACATCTGCATAGCAACATATTGCCTTGACTATCAGTGTCTGAGCTGTAATTTTACGTGGAAGGTATCGTATTTTTGAGAATCTCAAAGCATTAGAAGCTACCTCGGGAGGTTATTGGCGGCCTTGACGGGAGTCTTGCTTGTAATTGGTTGGTTTGGGTGATATTTTTGAGGGGAGGTCTGCCCACGAGGTGAGGATCACTGAAACTGAAACTATTAGGCTTGTTTAATTTGGTTTTCACGGAGTTCTTTTTGCAGTCTAAGTATAGCGGAAGCTAAGGTTGACAGAAAAACAATTGTAATCGCAAACACAACAATGCCTACTTTGTACATGAACTCCATATCCACATAGATAACCAAAAACATAGTCACCAGCATCAAAGCTAAAGTTAAGCCTTCTTGGATTCCGCTGAAGCCTCTGAGGTTCCCAAAACTCACTTAAGCACCTTCTACTGTTTGCAGTGCACAGCAGATACATATTAATTTTCTGTCCCAGAGTTACAGAGTTGCCTTCTAGGTTATTTAGACTGTACCCAGGGTTGTTTTATGATACTTCTTATATTGTGTTCTTTGGTATCTATGGTGAGGTTGTAGAAGGAGCAAAGAAGCGGGGTTGCTGTAGTGTGAGGCGTGTATGTCATGTAGTGTGTTTGGTTTTTGTGTGTTTGTTGGTTTGTTGTTTGTTTAGTGGGGTTTCTGTTTTGGGGGCATCTGTGTCGCCGCCGGAGGAGGATGTTTGGGTTAGGTTTGCATCGTTGCAGAAAGCACGATGCGAGTTGGGTGCTGCGGTGGTGGATGGTAAAATCTATGCTATGGGGGGTACTGTGATTACTTACCCCGGTCCTTGGCGTATTGAGCGTGAAGTGGTGACTACAAATGAGATGTATGATCCAGTTACTAACAGCTGGTCCTATCAGACGCCGATGCCTGCGCCCAGCAATAATTTTGCAGTGGCTGTTTTTGAAGACAAAATTTATTGCATAGGCGGAGGTGGGTCAAGTGCGTTTAATTGGGTTTATGATCCTGTATTGGATACTTGGGCGAGTAGAGCGGTTATGCCGATTTCTCAAGAGGGGGCACAGGCAAATGTTGTGGGTGGGAAAATATATGTTCTTGGAGGATCTTTGGATGGTTCTTTGAATTGGATTTATGATCCCTTGGCAGATAGTTGGTCTCAGGGTGCTTCGATGCCTGAAGGATTTAGGGGTTCTTCTACGGTTTATGGTGATAAAATTTATGTGGTTGGTGCTTATGCCAATCCAAGTTATTGGGATGGTGGTGCTGATTTTAACGATACCAGTGAGGTAACAACTTTGGTTCAAGTTTATGACCCGATAAAAGATGCTTGGGATGTGGTTGCAACGGGTGGTCCTTATTGTATTGTGCGTCTTTTTATAATATCGACTTCAGGGATTTACGCTCCGACAAAAATCTATTGCCTTGCCTACTCACAGATGAATCTAGGCTTTATTGGTGTGGGCGGGTCTGTTTATGCGGAGCATATGGTTTTTGATTTGGAGACTAAGAGTTGGGAGCATGTTGCATGGTTGCCTGTGATGCGTGCGGAATTTGCTTTGGTTGTTATGGCTGATTTAGTATATGTTATTGGCGGTTATTTGCCTGATGTACCTTATTTTCTTGATCCACCATTTTATCCTATTAATGTTGTGTCGGGGCTGGTTGAGCGGTACACTCCGTTGGGTTATGGACGGGTTGCACCGGAGATTTGTGTTTTGTCTCTTAAAGATAGGGGCACGTATGGTCCAGATGAGCTATCTCTGGTTTTTAGTTTGAATCGTCCTGCTGTTTGGATGGGCTATAGTCTTGATGGACAAGCAAACGTAACAGTTGAGGGTAATGTGACTTTGCCGGAGTTATCAAGCGGTTCGCATAGTGTGAGAGTGTTTGCGGAGGATGAGTATGGAAACATGGGTGTTTCTGAAACTATAACTTTCTCTATTATTGATGAGCATATCTCAATGGTTTTTATCGTTGCTGTTGTGGTTGTGGTTGTTGTGGTTTGTGGGGGTTTATTGTTGTTTTTAAGAAAAACAGGTGAACGAAATGCACTTCGAAATCACCAAACCTTGCGAGATATTTAACCTAAATAACGCTGTTTTATCAAGAGCTGGTTTTCTGTTTTTCCAATATTTGGTGCCGGTCTCAGGTAAAATCAGTGGATTGCCTGTTTATTTAAACAGATTCGTGGCAATAGTCTAAACCCCTAAGAGATAACATAAGCTTTTATACGTATGGTGTTGAATGTTTTAAAAGAGTAACCGACAAGAGGGGAAAGGACTAAGTGCCGTATATCAAAAAAATCGAGTTAAAAGGCTTTAAGTCTTTTGGCCCCCAAACCGTCAAGGTTAACCTTGATAAGGGCTTCACAGCCATAACAGGGCCAAATGGAAGCGGCAAAACTAACATTATGGATGCTCTTCTTTTCTCTTTGGGTGAACTCAGTACTAAACGGCTCAGAGCAGAAAATAGTTCCAAACTAATTTTTCACGGTTCTGAGCGAGGCGGCTTAGAAAAAGCCAAAATGGCCAAAGTTGTGGTACAATTTGATAACACTGATGGGGTTATGCCTGTAGAAACCACAACAGTTACTATCTCACGTGAGGTGTATCGTAACGGGCAGAGTGTGTATCGGCTAAACGGACGTCGCATGAGCCGGACGCATATAACTGAAACGCTCTCTGTTGCGGCCATATCCAGTATGAGCCAAAACATCATTCCCCAGGGCACCATCACCCGTCTAACCGATCTTACTGCTCCTGAGCGGCGCAAAATTATCGAGGACCTCATAGGTATTGCTCAGTACGATGAAGAAAAAACTGAAGCTGAAGAAAAACTTCGCGCCGCCGACATCTCTATTCGCACAGCTATGGGTCGAATAGATGAGGTCCAAAAACGTCTCGATGACCTAGAGCGCGAACGTAACCAATTGTTGCGCTACAGCTTTATCCAAACCGAAACCCGCAAATTCCAAGCTGTAAAAGTCTCAAGCGACATAAACCATCAAAACCAAAAAGTCATCGAAAACACCACCCAAACCCAAAAAGTGCAAGAACGCGTCGACAAACTCAAAGAACAACGCGACCTGCGACGAAACAAACGCCACGAAATTGAAGGTGAATGGCGTAAACTAAGCGGCGAAGGCCTAGAACAGGGCGGCAGCGAAGTGTTGCGGGTACAAATCAAAATCGGCGAATTAAAATCCAAACTCACCGAACTTAACTCCAAAATCAACTCCGGCCAAGCCAGCATTGACAGCTTCAAACGAGTACGAGAAAACAACCTAACCCAACACGAAACCCTCCAAAAAGAAATCCACGAAAACCGCCTAAAAATCCGCCAATACCGAAGCGAACTCGAAAAACTCAAAACCCAACTCAGCGAAAAACAAGCCCAACATGAAACAATGGCCAAAGAAACCGCCCAACTCTGGGAAGGTCTAGATGATAACAACCAACAAATCCACCAACTCAACGGCGAAATCGAGGGTTATGTGAAACGCTTAGCTTTTCTGCGCTCAGAATACAAACAAGACAAAGCCGCCCTGCGTCTCTGCAGAGGCCGAATTAAAAACCTAAATGTGCGAAAAGAAAAATTCATCCAAAGCCACACCGAAATCGAAAAATCTCTCTCGGAGCTCGAACAAGTACAAAAAGACCAAAAAAACCAGCTCAGAAACCTCGAACACACAATCGAGCGCAAAAACCTCCAAAGAGATACTGTGTCAAAAGAAATTTTGGATGCAGAAAAAATCGCCAGCTCCGCCAAAGACGCCGTTATCGAATTTGCAACTCAGCGTAGCCTCGCTGCAACTATAGCAGCCGAAGAAAAAGCCCTGCGAAGTATCGAGGAAATGGGTAAAGTAGGCGCCATCCATGGCATCCATGGCCGGCTCCGAGAACTTGTCAAAATAGACAAAACCTACAAAAAAGCCATCGATGCCGCCGCCACAGGCTGGATGGAAGCTCTTATCGTCAAAGATATTGATACTGCATTCACATGTACCGAAACCCTTCGACGTATGAAGCTGGGCCGAATCAAACTTATTCCCCTGCAGGGTGCTATCAACCCCAAAAACAAAACTGCGCCCAAACGCGAAGGCATATTGGGTCCTCTGAGCAGTTTTATGAGATATGCCTCAAATATTGATTTTGCCATAAACTATGTGTTTGGCGACACCCTAGTGGCCGCCAGCGATAAAGTTGCGTTTGCTCTCTCAAATGAAGGTTTTCGCGCAGTTACGGTAAACGGTGATCTCTATGAACCCGGTGCATTTGAAAGCGGCTACTACCGAGCCCCTATAGACTTCTCCACCATAATCCCAAGCGAAAACGCCCTCAAAAGTCTCGACGAAGCTGTTAGAGCCCTCCAAACCCATCTCACCCAGCGAAGTACTGACATAATAAGCATTGAAGAAGAACTTGAACATGCCAAAACTGATATGATCCGCCTCACCGAGGGCATCGCAACCCTGGAGCGCGAAATCATCCGGGTTCGCCGTGGTGTTAAACGCGCCCAATTCAACATCCGCTATATCGACAAATATGGCGGCAAACTCGAACGCGAAGCCGCCGCCTTCAAAGGCCGAATGGCCGTCTATCGTAACGAGCGTACCAACATCCAAACCCACCTCAAACGTATCCACACCGAAATCTCGGCTCTACGACTAAAAACCGATGTAGAACACATAAAAGAACTAGAAGTCCAACGCGAAAAATTCGGCGAAGAAGCCAACACACTGCGCCAACGCATTGGCTCACTGCAAACCGAGATCAACACAAACCAATCCCAATTCGACCACGTTTTACGTATCAGCTACAAAAACACCAAAATCCAACTAACCAAACTAGATCAACAACAAGAAAAACTCCAAAAAGAAGTTACTGATGCTATTCTTGAGCGGGATCAAGCAAAAACAGAAGTCGATGAACTCGAAAAAAACCGAATTGACCTCTCAAACGCATTACTCTCCGCACGAGAAGAAGCCCAAAAATTCACCTCCCAAATAGACACCATAGACGCAGAATTACGCGTACTTGACGTAGAATATGACCAAGCCGATCGACTGCGAAACCAACTCCAACTAGGCATGGAAACCGCCCAGCTGCGTCTCCAACAACTCCAAACCCAACTCAAACAATACGGCTATGACCAACCCATAGAAGTTAACGAACGACAACTACAAGACGCCGAAACAACCATCCGCATGATGCAATTTGAGATGGATCGTATTGGCGCCGTCAACCAACTGGCCGCCCAACACTACGCCGACCAAATCAGCCGTTACCGTGAACTCTCGGTACGTCTAAACGAGCTTGAACGCGAAAAACAGGCTATCGTCGCATTTATGGATGAAATCGAAGCAAAGAAACGAAAAGTTTTCATGACCGCGTTTGAAAAAATCAATGCAAGTTTAACAATTTACTTTAGCAAAATGACCGGCGGCGGCGAAGCCACCCTAAAACTAGAAAACCCCGAAGAACCCTTCAGCGGCGGTATTGATATGGTCGTTCAGTTCCCAAACAAACCCTCCATTGTTGTAAGCGGAGCCAGCGGCGGTGAACGTTCCATATCAGCAGTTGCCTTTATATTCTCACTCAAAGAATTCTCCCCCGCCGCATTCTATGTTCTAGACGAAGTTGATGCTCACCTAGACGCTTTCCACACAACCAAACTCGCCGAAACCCTGCTCGAAGAAGCAGGCAGAACCCAGTTCATAGTTATCAGCCTACGCCCCGAAATGGTCAACAAAGCCCAAAAAGTATATGGTGTCTATGAACGAAACGGCATTTCAAATGTGGTAACAGCCAAATTCCCCGCGGAGGCCTCAACCCAGTAATGTCCTCAACCACCTCCCCAACCGTATCACGCCGCCCCTTCTATTTGCGCCCACCTTGGAATATTTTATTTGAAATAAGCAAACTCGAAAAACTCACCCCCTGGAACGTCAACATAGCCTACCTGCTACGGACCTTTTTGCTCGAAATGGAAAAAAACGCCCCTGAAAAAGTAGACTTCCGAGCTTCAGGTGTCGCCTTGGACTCCTCCGCGCTGATATATCTCATGAAATCTAAACTCCTCCTAACACTACAAGAACCCCCCCCGCCACCTCCAAGAGTACCCACCGACTTTGTACCACCACCCCTATTCTTACCCCTCCGACATGAACTCACCTCCACCACAATCCAAAACCTACTCGAAGTCCTAGACGACGTTTTAAAAGGCGAAAAACTCCTTAGCCTTCGCCCAGCAATAGAGCAACACCCTGTTTTACCCGCCGTCACTGATCTGTTACCAAAATTCGACAAATTTATCGCCGAACTCGAAATGCAAGTAGACCAACT
This sequence comes from Candidatus Bathycorpusculum sp., assembly GCF_009778815.1. Taxonomy (NCBI): domain Archaea; kingdom Thermoproteati; phylum Candidatus Bathyarchaeota; class Bathyarchaeia (SeqCode); order Bathyarchaeales (SeqCode); family Candidatus Bathycorpusculaceae; genus Candidatus Bathycorpusculum; species Candidatus Bathycorpusculum sp. The sequence continues at coordinate 16,421 of NZ_WRFL01000037.1, read as the reverse complement.
CTACGCTATACTGGTAGAACGCACCGGCGGACAAGGCATCATCGACTTCACCACCCTCTCCAAGGGCGCAACCCGCATCGAAGCCCTGAGAATGTTTATCTATTTACTCTTCCTTGCCCAAGACGGCCTAGTCAGTCTGTGGCAAAACGAGGAAACCGAAGAACTCTACATAGCAGTGGGGAAACTAAACATTGGAAAACCTTAACGACCAACCCATTAAAGAAAACCCAACCAACAACCCAACCGATCTGGAGATCCAAGAAACAGTTACACCAAAGGCCGATCTGGAGATCCAAGAAACAGTTACACCAAAGGCCGATCTGGAGATCCAAGAAACAGCTACACCCGAAACTACCCCCACCTCAGAGACAACCCAAACAGCTGAAAATGTTGAACCCGTTATAGACACTGAACAACGCCGGACACAAACCCTAAACCTGCTCGAAGCAGCCCTCTACGTAGCCGGACGCCCCCTAGACATAAACGAGCTATGCCAAGCGGTGGGTACACGTAGCAAAAAGCGGGTCATCAGTTATGCCCAAATCCTCATGGAACAGTACAAAGCCCGTAACAGTCCCCTTGAGATACTATCACTCAAAGATGAACGTTATGTACTGCAAGTCAAAGCAGAATTCACTCCTCTAATAAAGAAGCTAGTCAATCGTCCCCTGCTCTCCTCAGGCCCCCTAAAAACCCTCTCCTACATCGCTTACCGCCAACCCATAACCCAAAAAAGAGTTATCCAAGTCCGCGGACAACACGCCTATGGCCACATCAAGGTACTAAAGGATATGGGGTTGATTATAACGGAGCGAAGCGGGCGATCGTTGGCTCTTAAAACTACTGATTACTTTGCTGATTACTTTGGATTAACGCAAGATACGTCAACAATGAAACGAGATCTGCGAAAGATTTTTGGTACCGCCATTAAAGAGGATGCCCTCGAACGAGCCCAAAAAGAAGCAGACGAAGAAAAACAAGCGATGCAAGAGACTGATGATTTCCAAAAAGACGACAACAGTACATCTGAGCAAGTTTCCTCATAATTTTTGTTCTTTGAAAGATCTTTCTTTTATACAAAAGTGCAACAATAAGCCGAACTATTGTAGTCATAAATCAACTGCTAAAATAGATTCCCTCAAAGTGTGTTCTGATAGAATGGTGGTTGGTTGTTGTTCGGTTGAGGTTGGGTTTGGAGTGGGATTTGACTGATTTGGCACTTCATTGTCTAAAGCTTGTTTGATGCTGATTGTTTTTATATTGCTCCAATCGCTTTCGCCAGTTAGCATTTCTGTCCAAACTTCTGGTATAGTATTAATTGAAATCTATAGTGTGTCATTTTCTTTTCTTCTGTAGTGTTCAAGTTTTCTTCTTTTGGCTGATTTGTATATTGCGCATTGCGATTATTTGTGTATGTTTGTTGGTTAAGTTTTTGTTTTTTTGATTTTTCTTTGGTGGGTGTGTGGTGTTTTTCTGTGTTTTATGGTGTGTTTTGTGGTGTTTTTGTTGGGTGGTTGTTGCTCTGTTGTATGTCAGACGATAGACTTCTGACATGATTTTATATGCTTGAATTGCCGCTAGTACTTAAAAAAAAATATGAAGAGAGAAATATGAACACACAAAAAAATAAACTAATGTTAGTTATTACAGTGGCATTACTCATGATTATAGTAATGCCAATCTTAGCGACGACTATTGAAGCACAAACACTGCGCCGACAGTACACCACATATGCTAAAGTCACAGTTCAGCCTGAAGTCATAGGTATACACCAAAGAGCCATGGGCTATGCCTTCCTAGGCAATCCGCCACTTCCCGGCTCATCAATGAACAATCCCTACAGATACCGCAACTACACAGTATGGATCACTGACCCTGACGGCAAAGTAGAGACCAAACACTGGGATATAATTGACGACACAACTGGTTGCCAAATGTTTAGCTACTACCCCGAAATCGTAGGCCAATACAACGTCACCTTCACTTTTGGTGGAATGACTATAACTTCTTCTGACACAAGTTCTTCCAGTAGCATTGGTGATGTTTATCTGGCAAGCACTGCAAACTGCACATTCTATGCCCAAGAAGAACCAATCCCTGAATTCCCAGATAGCTATCCTCTTCCAACTGAATACTGGACACGTCCCATCTATGGCGAAAACCCTGGCTGGTTCAAAATAGCATCTAACTGGCTAGGAACCGGAGCACCCGTTAACTCAAACACAGGCTATGGCACCATCTCTGGCACAGGCGGTCAAGCAGTAATTCAACGCTATCCTGGTGATGCAGTCGGATCCAAGACCGGCCACGTCATGTGGACTAAACCCATGCAGTCTGGCGGTGTTGTTGGTGGCGAAAACTATGAAATCGATGGTCAAACCTTCTTCGAAGGCTCAGCATACATCAACAGATTCCAAAACCCCATAATCGTAGCAGGCATGCTAATCTACAACGAACCACTCAACTTTGCAAGTGCAAGTGGCGGCGATACAGTCTGCGTTGATATAGCCACCGGTAAAGAGCTCTGGCGAAGTGCAACTATGCCTACACTTTCATTTGGTAACATGCGCGACGTACAAGACGGAAACCAACACGGAGTGTTCCCACCACTAATTGCCACAGCAAACTGGGGTCGAGTCTTTGACGCATACACAAGCTATCCTCTGTTCAACGTCACTGGTGTCCCAGGCGGTACACTTGTATCAGGACCCAACGGTGAACACATAAGATACACAATCTACAATAATGGCACAAACACAGCCCCAAGCTGGTACTTATGTATGTGGAATTCCACTTTAATGTGGAACGGCGTCGGTTATCACCCAGGTGACACCCAAAACACACCACAAATCAACGCGGTTAACGGTGTAGTAGCAGCAAATACTGGCAGACGTTATAACTGGATAGACTCAACAACACAAAACAAATCCATACCTTGGAGAAGCCAATACCCAACCACCGCAACTAACCTTACAGTAGTTGCAGCATACTATAATGACATTATGATCTTACGATATGGCACCTACCCCACACTAACTGGTCAAATGCAAAACGTTTCAGGCGTTGTTTCACTGGCTACCACAAGCTGGACATATTTCGCTGTTAACATTGACCCAGAAAGCAACAGATTTGGTGATGTCGTCTGGACAAGCTCATCATTCAGCTCTCCACAGGATAAAACCATTACCTGGGCAGGATCAGATCCAGTTGCAGAGGTCTTCATGGAAGGCATTAAAGAAACAACTCAATTCGTTGGCTACAGCATGAGAACTGGCAAACAGCTATGGACAACTGAGGGTCAAACAACACTAGACTACTTCGGCAACCCATCTTGGCCATATGCAGCTGCACAAAGTGCATACGGCAGACTCTACAGTCTCAACTTTGGTGGTCTACTCTATTGCTATAACGAAACCAACGGTAAGTTACTTTGGACCTATGGAAACGGTGGCCCCGGTAACAGCACCCAGAGTGGTTTGCAGGCACCAGGCTACTACCCAGGATTCATAATGGGCGTAGGCGACGATGTTGTCTACATCGCAGCAACCCAACACACAATCACTACACCTATTCCAAAAGGCAACTTTATGCGCGGCATCAACGCAACCACAGGCGAAGAAATCTGGACAATATCTGACTACACGGGTACCTTTTCACCACTTCCATATGCTATGGCTGATGGATATAGTTCATACTTCAACGGCTATGACAACCAAGTCTACACCGTAGGAAGAGGCCCAACATCACTAACCGTAACAGCACCCGATCTATCTGCAGACTACAAACAACCAGTCGTAATACGCGGCACAGTCTATGATGTCTCAAGCGGAACAAAACAAGATGAACAAACTGCACGATTTGCAAAAGGCGTCGCAGTAGCATCTGATGCTTGTATGGCTGAGTGGATGGGCTATATCTACCAAAACAAACCCCTACCTGCCAACTTTACAGGCGTTGACGTAACAATATACGTAGTTGACTCAAACAATAACTACCGCCCAATTGGCACAGCAACCACTGACTCAACAGGCGCATACAGTCTAGTATGGGAACCAGACATTTCAGGAACCTTCTCTGTCACAGCAGTCTTCCAAGGAACCAACGGCTATTGGCCCTCTAGAGCAACAACAGCATTCAACGTAATGGACGAAAAAGTAACACCCGCACCAACAGAAACACCACCCTCAATAACTGACACATACTTCATCCCATCTGTCATCGGCATCATCGTTGCAATACTCATCGTCGGCATCGCTACAATATTCCTGCTCCTAAGAAAACGTCCATAAAAAACCAAAACAACAAACTTCCCCCTTCTTTTCTTTTTTTGTAAACCTTCTAACCATTAAACAACTCCTAACCTAACCCACAATAATTTCTAAAAAGCAAACATCAAACAACATCAAACAACCCAAAAATTAGTATCTGCTGACCATAAGATACCCCATATCAGTTATGTGTTCTATCTTCGGTTCTTCGGGGGTTAGTCTCGCTGGAGAGGAGCGGGTATTCTCTGAGTTTATCAGCCATCATTTGTAGAGTTTTATCCACCAAATAGTTAATGGTGTCTTTTTCATAGGTCCCATCTGATTGTTGGTGCCCTGCTTTTTTACCCGTTAAAACCTCGACACCCTCATCGATGGTTTTAACCGCATAGATGCTAAATTTATCCTCCTTTACCGCATTCACAACTTCTTCTTTTAGCATCAGATTCTGTACATTACTCTCAGGGATCATCACTGCCTGATCTCCAGTTAAGCCTCTGGCTTTGCAGATTTCATAGAATCCCTCAATTTTCTCATTAACACCCCCAATAGCTTGCACCTCACCTTTCTGGTTTACCGAACCCGTAACAGCTATGTTTTGCTTAATTGGGATACCGCTAAGCGCCGATAGCAAACTGTAGAGTTCAGTACTTGAGGCGCTGTCCCCCTCAACACCTGAATAACTCTGCTCAAACACCAATCGCGCACTAAGGCTAAGTGGTTTATCTCTAGCATATCGATCGCTAAGATAGCCACTTAAAATCAAAACCCCCTTAGTGTGGATGGGTCCCCCCATCTTAGCTTCCCGCTCAATATCCACCACCCCCTCTCGACCCAAACCAATACTAGCAGTAACCCGCGAGGGTATGCCAAAAGCAAAATCACCCAAACTCATCACCGATAAACCATTAACCTGCCCCGCTTTTTGCTCAGCAGTATCTATGAGAAAGAAGCCGCGGGTAATCATCTCATGAATCTTTTCTTGCATAAGCTTGTTACGGAAAATTTTTTCTTCGATAGCTCGTTTGACATGTTGTGCAGTTATGAATTCTGATTTGTCCTCCGAGGCATAAAAATTAGATTCACGCACAGCATCTGCTATGACAGAGAATTGGGTGGAAAGTTTTTGTTGATCTTCAACGACCCGCGAACTGTATTCGACGATTTTAGCTAACCCCCCACTATCAAGGTGTTTTAGATGTTCTCTATCACAAAGTGTGCAGACAAAAGCGGCGTATGCTTTGACTTTTTCATCGGTGCGAGGCATCGTTGTGTCAAATTCTGCTTTAACCTTAAAGAGTTCTCGAAAGTCCGGATCGAGGTTAAACATTAACTGATAGATATTTGGGTCGCCTATGAGAATTATTTTGGTTGTAAGCGGGATGGGTTGAGGTTTGATGGTTTTTACGCTCAAAAAACCATAGCGTTCTTCAGGTTCCTCGATGATTATATGTCCATCTTTGAGGTTGCGTTTTAAACCGTCATAGCTAAAGGGGTTACGGAGCAGTTCTTCAACAGAGATGATCAGATAGCCACCGTTGGCTTTATGGATGCTGCCCCCCCGTATCATGCTAAAATCTGTGGTCAGAGCGCCGAACTGGGCTTCTTTTTCAGTTCTACCCAGCAGATTATGATAGGTGGGGTTGGTTTCCATAACTACAGGCGCACCTCTGGTTTCAGAGTTATCAATGATGAGGTTAACCTCATATTTCTTATAGGGATCCTCGCGCATCCAGGGCATCGAAAAGGGCAGTTGCTGTTGTTGGGCTTCGTTGTTTCTTTGAGCAAATTGTTGAAGATTATCTAAAATGTCATTTTCAACTGCTTTGAGATAATTCGCCGCTTCAGGTATCGCTTGATATTTCTCACGAATACTCTGCAACTGATTGCCTATGGCATAGAGCGCCACTTCTTTGTTGAGTTTCTTGAGCGTATCGTGGATCTGGCGTTCCATATCGATGAGTTGACGCATAGTGTAGCTGAATTCTTTTTCAAGTTTCTCCCGCTTCTCTGCGAGCTTCGTTTTAATGTCCTGAGGAAGAGCTAGCATCTCTTCTTCACTAAGCGGTTTACCATCAAGAACCGGGATAAGAAGCAAGCCCATGGGAGTAGTTTGAATCACAAAACCTTCGCTTTGGGCTTTAGCAGTTATTTGCTCGATTAGTTGTTTGCGTTTGTTCTCGATTCCACGCAGGGTGGCTTCGCGTTTGGTAACATAGTCTTCACTTTCAAAGGCTTTGGGCAGGGCCGTTTTTATGTTCTCAATAAAATTTTTCATGTTCTCGCGAAATTCTCTACCTTTGCCCTGGGGTAACTCAATTGTTTTAGGTTCATATTGATTGCCAAAGTTGTTGACATAGAGCCAATCTGAGGGCACAGGTTGCACTTTGGCTTGGGCTTCCACAAAGTTTTTCACCGCAGTTTTTCTGCCTGTCCCCGGATAACCCGCGACATACATGTTAAACCCATGATTTTTAATACCTAACCCAAATTTTAAGGCCCGAACTGCACGATCCTGTCCAATGATTTCTGTGAGAGGTGTGAGGTCTTGGGTGGATCCACACTGCATCATGTTAGCGTCACAGGTGTTTCTCAATTTCTCCACTGGAAGCCTGTTTACCAATCAAAATCCTCCTGCAAAAAGTCTCCTAAAAACTCAATAAAAGATAGGTTTTTGGACTTTTAACTTTTCTCGCTAGCCGTCTATATGTTGCTTAGTTAGTAACCCGTTCTCTACTGTAGAAAAATCCAGTAGTCTTGTTTTGGCTTCAGTTAGTTGTGTGTTCTGGGCTGATTGGTTTGATTTTTGTAAGCGCTTAAACTGTTGGTAGCTTGGGTTTGTGTTTATTTTGGTGTTAGGCGGGCTGTTTTTATATGGTAGGTGCCTGAGCTTCCCTGCCATTCGGTTGTGGCCTCGGTGATTTCAATTTTTTGTTTAAACAGGGGGGCATCAAGGACGGTTGTTTCGATTTCTCCGCCTTCTCCTGCGGGGTTGATGCCGTATTTGTTTTGTAACTCTACTAGTTGTGCAATTCTGGATGTGTCGATTTGTTTGCCTAGCCAGGTTTTGTCAAGGGGATAAGCAAAGACACCTGAGATGATCACTTGAAATTTTTTTGCTATGAGCTCTTCTAGGAGTGCTTTTTGGTTGTATTTCCAGAGGGGATTAAACTGGCAGAGGTTGAGTTTGTCGCAGATACGTTGGATACGTGTTGTTTGATAGGTTGATTCTACGGTGCCTGTGACTATACCTTCGATGTTGAATTGCTCTTTAGCTTCAGATAGGGCACATTCCAAATCGATGAGTTCCGTTTCTTTTTTGCCCTCTGTGGACGTAGAAACCAGTGGCAGCTCCAAAGCTTCTGCTTGGAGTGTGGTCATCTCAATGTTGGGGGTGTGAAACATGTAGCTTTCTTTGTTTTTGGATGTGAGCGTAATTAGACAGACTATTGTCTCTTTTTCTTTTGCTCTGTGCAGGGCTAAGGTAGAATCTTTGCCGCCTGAAAATAGTACACCAAGTCGCATAGAAACAAGAAAGATAAAAGATGTTAATAGCCTGTATGCTTAAAAAAGAAAAATTAGGTTTTGATGTTGGATATATTGGGGATGGCTTTGAGTGCAGTTATGATTTCAGATGTTACTTTGTGATGTACTACATAGACTGAGATGGCATATCCAGTGCTGATTTGGCGGCTATAGTTGGCACGTATGTTGATATTGTTATCCGCTAAGACCTTGTCGATGTTGGCAAAGACTCCGGGGACATCTTTATGGTGTATGAAAAGCGTGAAGATCTCTTTTTCTTCAACATCAATAGATTCGCCTGCGTTGACGGCGTTAGTAAAGTCACCGCCCATCAAGTAGCCGGAGAGAACTTTGGCGATCTCTGTGGAGGTTTCTCGTTGCGCCTCAACAGTGGATGCGCCCAGATGACTGCTTAAGACAACATTTTCCAGCTCTTTGAGTTTGTCGATGAATGAATCACCTTCGCCTTTAGGTTCTTCTTTGTAGACATCGGTGCCATAACCCGCGATTTTGCTGTCTTTGAGTGCATTGTAGAGTGCTTCTTGGTCGATATTGTTGCCTCTGCTGGTGTTTATGATGTATGCACTGGATTTCATAACGGCTAGTTCCTTGGCGCCTATGATGATGTCTTTGCCGCCGGTGTGGATACTTATGTAGTCGGCTTGTGTGAGGACCTCTTCTTTGGTTAAGAATTTAATACCGCTCTCCAAGCAGGGATTAATATCATAACCAATAATCTCCATATCAAAACCTAGCTTGGCAATGCGTGCGACTTTTTGGCCTATTCGACCACAGCCTATTAACCCCAACGTTTTAAATGATAGTTCTCGGCCTTCGAGTTTCTTCTTTATCCAAACTCCGTTTTTAAGTGAGTGATGTGCTTGGGGAATGTTACGTGAAAGCGATAGCATTAAACCAAATGCTAATTCTGCCACAGCATTGGTACTGCCATAAGGTGCAATTTTAACAACCACACCACACTGTGATGCCGCGGTTGCATCAATGTTGTCATATCCTACGCCCGCGCGTCCGATGATTTTGAGTTTACCTTTGGCGCCTGCTTCAATTATTTCCCGGGTGACTTTAGTGGCGCTGCGCACAACCAAAGCATCGAATTGACCAATTTCTGAGAGCAACTGGGGTGCATCTCGTTTTTTAGTATCGGTTTCTATGCCTGCTTGCTGGAAAACAGCTAACCCCTCTTTCTCTAAACCATCGTTTATCAGTACTTTCATGTGGAAATCCGCCTTTAATTAACTTGATTGAAATGTCATGGCTGTTGTGGATAATAAAGTTCTCTAAAAAAATATTCCCTGACTTATGCTTTGACTTTAGGTTTAGTTGATCTTGCCGTGCGAACTCGGGTTGCTGCTACATCAAAGGTGGATTTTTTATGACAATAGGGACATCTTAGAACCCGATAATTGCGCTGAACCAAAGAGGCTATGGTAGCTCCAGGTATCCAGTGGAAATTAAACGTTTTCCGACAACAAGGACATATCAACTTTGAGGTGTAGTGAGGACCATATCTTGGCAACAGAAAAAACAAAACCACAAACCCTATGGCAACTCCAACCAAAAGAATTGCAAGGGGATCTAGCGGCAAAGACATGGTTTCTCAACCTGACATTGAAACATACCCTAATTAAGCTTGTTGGAACCCAAAAAGTAGTTGCATAGAAACAAAATTACCCACCCCCACAAGGTACAAGTTGCTCTAAAATGTTTCCAAGCTATCTGTCCCTTAACGATTAGAGCGGCCAATCAATTTTTGGGTTAAATAAAATAAAGAAAAGAAAAGCTTAGGTTAGTTTTTTTGAACGTACTTTAATGCTTCTTCTACAGTTTGGAAGCCATATTTGATGCCAGAAAACTCTTTTTTAAGTGCCAAAACATCTGTTTTGACTTCTCCGGGGGTACGTTTGCCCTTGATGATATCGAGCATGAGGTCGCAGAGGTGTTTTACATCGCTTTCGCCAAAACCGCGGCGAGTGATATCTTGGAAACCAACGCGCAAGCCCGAGGGATTATCTTTGTTGTTTTGATCGTCGTAGGGCATTAGGTTTTTGTTAAGGATGATGTGGGCATCTTCAAGGTCTTGTGCGATTTTATTGCCTCCGCCAAAGTTGCTGACATCTAAGGCGAGTTGATGGCTTTTTGTGAAGCCTTTATGTTCTGCAACGACTTTAACACCGTTTTCATAGAGATACTGTCCTGCGGTTTGAGCGTTTTTGACAATTTGAGCGGCTAATTCTTGACCAAAGAGTTTCATTTCCAAGCAGGCTATGCCTAAAGCGGGGAGTCTGCCTAGATGGGTGCTAGATGCGCTAAGTGGAAATACTGCATATTGGATTTTGCGGACTGCTTTTTCTTTTGCAGGGGTGTCTGCGTTGCCCATGATGACTCCGCCTTGTGGGCCTGGGAAGGTTTTGTGTGTTGATGAGGTGATAAAGTCAGCGCCTTCGCGGAGTGGGTCTTGGAATTGTCCGCCTGCAATCAAGCCTAAGACATGGGCTGCATCGTATGCGATGTATGCACCTACTTCATCGCAGGCTGCTTTGAGTTCTTTTATGGGATGTGGAAAGAGAAAGAGGCTTCCGCCAAAGGTGACAATGCCTGGTTTTGTTGCTCGGATTACATATGCAGATTTTTCGGGGTCAATATTGAATTCGTTAATGTCATAGACATGGTTTATGTTAGTTATGCCCAATATGCTGCCTGCTAATCCGGTGTAGTCATGGCTTATGTGTGCACCGCAACTCAGTGGAGTTACAATCATTTTGTTGTTTTTGGATGCTAAAGATAAGCCTTTAAATGTAGCTGTGTTGGCGTGGGTGCCTGAGATTAAGCGGACATCTGCCCATGTTGTGCGGAACAGGTTTTTAACAGCATCGCAGGCAAGATCCTCGATTTGGGACATGTACTTTTGGCCTTGATAGTACCGCTTCTTTACATGTCCTGCCATGTCGTTTTCACCTTCTGCATAGCGTGTGGCGAGGTCATGGCTCATGTTGATCATCTGACAGACAGCATGGGATTTGATGCCTTCGCTGGCTATCATGTTTATACATTCCCGGTCGCGGTACTGTTCATGCTTTTTGGATGCTTCAATTAACTCTGCGATTAACTCGGGCATATCAGTCATTATGTTCCCCGTTGGATATCAACGCATGTGGATGTTGTTGTATTTAGCCGTTACTGACACACTTTCAATACTTAACCTGCGGCTTGAAGAGCTCAATGCAATTATAGCCAAGATAACTCAGTTGTCTCATAATTGTTGTATCCCCTGATGTGTTGGCCAGATTTGCTGGCGGAGCATGGTGCGAGAATATTTTTAGTGCTTAGTGGGTGATGCCAAGTTACCCGTAAACATAATATCTCTTGACACAGCTATAATAGTGAAATGTGTGGGAGGGGATTGTTTAATGCCGTTTGGCTTGTTGCGGGCATGTGGAGATAAGCTAAAACGACTGTTTAATACCGAAGAGGTTGTGTCTTTAAGCAAGTGGCGGCTTCTTTTTTTGTGTTTTGCATTAGTCTATGCTTTCATCCTTCTGCTTAACCTCACAAAAGCGCCCATACAATGGGATGAAATCAGCCACCTCAACGGCGGCGCTCTCATCTATTGGGGCCACTACGGTGATGTAGTAAACCGTGCTTTCTATCCGCCGTTATTTGATGTATTTGCTGCTTTTTCCTTCAAAGTTTTCGGAATCACCCTATTTGCCGCACGACTGTTTCCAGTGATTTTTTCTGTGCTTTCTCTTTGGGCAGTTTTTGAATTAGCTAATCGTATGTATGGCGGCAAAGCAGGGTTGCTTTCAGCGATTATGCTGGGCATAATGCCGGGGTTCTTTTGGCTCTCTGGCTATGCGATGATAGAAACAACTTTGATATTTTTTATCACCGCATCGCTGTTTTGTTTCTATCATTGGCTAAGTAGTCGTAGAGACCGAATGCTTGTGTTGAGCGGAGTAGCGCTTGGCTTGGGTTTTTTGGCAAAATATCAGATAATCACCGCAGGCGTAATTATGATTTTGAGCCTTATCTTGTTAGCACGAAAACAGTTGAAATTCGCCTTTAAAAAATTCTCAATACTCATAGCCTCTGCGGTTCTGGTTGTGACGCCTTGGTTGATAATTGCCTACGACGTCTATAGAGATGTACTTCTTAGCAAATGGATCTATGCGCTCCAAGTGGGTAATCCTGAGCGTTCTGTGTATAGCACCCGTTTTCCTGGGCCTATTTTTTACTTCATAGAACTGGTTTGGCCCCATGACAACATTCATCCCATCTCGATTTTTCTCTACATTTTAGGCCTAGGCGGCTTAGCCTTTATGGTTTGGCGGCATCGCCATGAAGATAAGTTTATTCTAATCTGGTTTGCATGTATCTTTATCTTTTTCACACTTATCTCTAATCGAGAATGGCGCTATGTGACGTCGCTATTTCCCGCCTTGGCAATCTCTACAGCCGTTGCGGTGTTGACCCTTGGTGGTGCCTTGCAGAAAGCATGGAGAAAACCAAACTCAGCAAAGAAAAAACGTTTAGTTAAAACAGCAGGAGTGGTGCTAGCTGTTATGGTGTCAGGTGCTATGCTCTACAGCATATATGATGCCTATACTTTTACTTCACAAATGCACATAACCATAGATATCCAAGGCGCTACCAACTATGCCTACACGCATATGGACGCTAACAAATCAATCATGATGCTATGCCCCTTTAACTTCTTTAGCGCGGATATGGTGGAGTTCTATCTCTTAGAAAAAGGCGAATGCAACATAGATATCTATCAGTACCCCGAGTTGCCCGTGGACACCTATACCCCCAACTTTAACATTACTGAATTTATCGATCAATGCAATCAATATAACGTCCAATATGTTTTTACCTATGAACTTGGAGGTACTGTGCCTTACTACAACACTACTCTAAATCTTCAGCAGATCTATGCACAACTCTATGCCTCCGGTAACTTTACACACATAACTGACGAACAAACATTTGGCACAAACCCCCGGCGTATATTTATTCTAAACTTTACCGGCAGCTATCCGACTGGTATGGACCCTTTCTTTTGGACTGATGACGACAAATAATCATCCACAAAACAACAGGTACGATGTTATGCTCCTTTGTTACAACTGCAGGCTTGGGTGGTATTTGCATAAATGTTATCGGAAACTTTTGGTGTGGTTTTAGAATATGTTGTGACGGAGTTGTAGTTGTGATTGTTGTTTTTATTGGAGTTTTGCTTGTTCGGCGTTGAAGGCGGCGTTGTAGGTTCGTTTTTGGGTTTTTTCGTTGATGCTGCAGGTTATGTTTGTGTTGAAGCGGACTCCGCGTAGACGTCTTAGGTCTTGGGTCATGTCGGGTTCGGTGTCATCAAACCAGCACATGACGTAGTGGTCGGTTTTGCCCTCTTCTGTGGTAAGGTGGTCGGTGTCACCCATTAGGGTGAAAAAATCTTCGATGGTGCCGAAATATTTTGGGTTGTTGTCTATAGTTACTGTTAGCTGGCGGGCTTTAATCACCACAATTGGGTCGGATTCAGGGTTTACAGTTCGTTCTCTAAAAATACAAATAACAGGTTTTTTCCATACTGACTGCATCAAGAGATGCCTCAAATAATGGTTGGTTTAGATTTATATAAGTCTGCAGTTAATGCTTAAAATTGTTGCAGATCGCATAGAGTTCGTCTATTTTGTTGGGTGACTTGATGTATTGTTGTTATGTGGCTTAGCTGTTGCAGTGTGTGGTTATTGATTTTTGTTTTGTTTACATCTGTTTCTGTAGTGGGTGGTTGTTGTTTTTTGTTCTTGTAAGTGCGGTTTTGTTCAGTTGGGGTTTGTTGGTGTCTTGTAGAGTTTATGTTGAGCTGTATTATTTGCAATCTTTTGAAATTTAGCCAGTACTGTGGTATGATAACCTATTGTGCTATTTTATATTCTGATAGCTTTTTGCTTTAATGGGGAAATCTCGTTTTTGTGTGGCAATATTGCTGTATTTTGGCAAGATTTATATCTGTGTATGTGTGGTATAGCTGTTAAGCAGAATGCGGATGATTCGCTGTATGTTGAGTACCCGACTTCAAAAAGAAGTTTCAACCAAGCTTGCCAAAGGTCTGCTTGATGTAATTATTCTAAAATTCCTCAGTTCTGAATCTATGCACGGTTATCAAATTATAACTCAGATCCGTAAAGATTTCGGCGTTTATTTTGGACCCAGCACCATCTATCCACTACTGAGTACACTTGAAAAGAAGGGCTTTATAGGCAGTGAATGGGACATGGCCTGCGAGCGCCCAAAAAAAATTTACCATTTAACTGCTGACGGGCAGAGCGTACTTGACTACACCGAAGAATCACTCACACTTATCTGCAGACGATAACCTGCACTACATATCCATCTTGTCGCCAAACTTCATATTATTTCTGCCTAAAAACACACTCATTTATACGGCCAACCCCCAATAACAGTTATCCTCACATCTTCTACGGAAGGTCAAACTTTGCCTAATCTACCATTGGAAAACCAAAAGAAACGCGCAAAGGTACAAACGTACTTTTGGAATATAGTGGGTTCAGTTGAACATATCAACATCCCTAAACTTGAGGATGCACTAAAAAAAGAATTCCCCCAAGCAGACGATCGCTTTATCAAAGCTCAAATCCCCTTGATGCAGACCGAGAAGCGAATTAAGATACAAAGCCACGCTAAAGTATGGATCAAACAACCAATGGATTAATTGGCTTTTCTGCTGTCCATGTATTGTGTTATAGGCTGTGGCAATGTTTTCTCTTCACCTTTTACGAAGACGAGGGCAGGAGTCGCGATGACGATGCCTGCCTTCTTGAGTTCTATAAGCATATTGCTGATGAGCTCGCTTTTAATTTGTACAAGCCGGTTAGGCTCGTCAGTGTACGCATTAAGATCATAAGTTACCGCGTAAGCTCCAAGCTCCCGTAACAAGACAAACGGCTCTTTATCCGGAACAGACAAAATCCCGCTGGTTTTCTTGGCAGCTTCAATGAGTGTTCCCTGTGCATGATCCTTATCAACATCATACCCAAGGGTTACCTGTACGTTGAGCGCAACATCTCGCAGAGAACTATAGTTGTGGATTTCTTTGTTCATAACCGTCAAGTTGGGGATGCTTATAATTTCCGCTCTTATAGTTCTTATATGGATAAAGAAGAAACCAATATCGATAATGTCGCCGTGGACATCACCGATTTGCACGCGGTCACCGACTTTGAATTCGTGGGTTCCACCCAAAATAGCATAGCCCAAAATATTGCCCAAGACACTAGAGGAGAACAAACCCAAAATGAAGGTTAACATGATAACTAAGCCGTTTCCAAGAAGATCTGCGAACCATGTCCCGATGAATTGATATGCCCAAATGAAAACAAGTGCTCCTATTGTTATGATGTAGATAAAGTAGGTTAAGTAATTGGTTATGGATTTATTGGTTTTTTTTGCAACCGTTGGATCGCGTACTATTTTTCCAAGAGCCGGAGAAACTGTGAGAATGGCTGCAGGTATGATTATTTTTTTGGAAAGCGACAAAAAGAACCACACAACCAAAGAAAAAATGGCTCTTAGTAAAACCATGTAAACAAGATCCTGTGTTGCTTCATTTAGCCCAAAATATTCAAACCCGTGAAAACTGTGAACTGTCTGCAGTGCAATAAATAGTGCAATAAGGACTACAGCCCGAATTGTCATCCAGCCTAAATATTTGCCTACAATAGAAACACGAATACGACGTTTTGCCTGCTTAGTAGTCATACATCTCTCGGCATCCCTCTTTACGGTTACCCTGATATTTATATTTTAGGCAATATTGTGTCTCATCCGGTTTTAGATAGGAAAGATTTTGAACACAAATTATATATATTACAAACCAATCGCTACTATATTTGGGGATTTTTAGCACTTGTTTATCTCAAATAAGCCGTTTATATTGATTATAGACGATGACCAAGCCATTTTGCGGACGTTTATGCGGATTTTCCAGAAAAAAGGCTACACCGTTACAGTAGCAGCAAAGGGCAAAGAAGCCATAGAAAAACTAAACAACAACCACTTTGATGTGACCCTGATTGATTTCTGCCTCCCAGACATGGAAGGCACAAAACTGTTTCCAATGATAGACCATAGCTCACCTAAAGCACTCAAAATTATGTGGAGCGGCAAAATAGTACCACCCGAAAACATAACGGGTGCCGATGTACTTTTAGGAAAACCCATCCAACCCGACAAACTGCTAAGCCTAATTGACAACAAACTTAAAAACAAAAATATCGAACTATAGTCGCTAAAAATTTTTTTGCCTCTTGAGGTAACGATGGATTCCCACCAAAAAAACAATTATCACTACTGCTAATGCTATAACCAAATACCACATATTTGACGCCTGTTCGGTATTTCCAGCGCCAGATAGACTAGGCGTAGGTGTAACTTGACCTTCTTTACTGGGGATGGGCGTCGGAGTGCTTGTAGGCGTTGGGGTGGCTGTTGGTTTTGCTGTGGCTGTTGGGGTGGGTATTATTGTGGGTGTGGGTGTTGGGGTGGGTGGGGGTGTGGGGGTGGGTGTGGGTGTTGGGGTGGGTGTGGGTG
>NZ_WRFL01000036.1:0-25026 GCF_009778815.1 Candidatus Bathycorpusculum sp. | reverse complement strand
CCAACCTTGAAAGTCATAACCTGCTTTAGTTGGATCAACTATTAGCAGGGGAAGGTCTGTTTCATCATATGCCGACGGATTGTTTTCATCATTAAGACCTCCGTTTAACTCATACTCAATAGTATACTTATCATCCAGTGTCAGATATCTAAATGCAACATCTGAAATACTCTCCACAGGGGTTGTTTGTGTACTCATAAAGTAACCTGATGGATATGTCACCAGAGTCTCATTGTTGAAAATGCGTCCGTTTCCTGACTGGTAGCGGCCCAACCCTCGATTAGCACTTAAATTCGGCTCAAGCTGCAAATTAGAGTTCAAAATAATTGCGCTACCCGTCTTGCCCCAGAAAACGCCGCCCGTAATGGTCTCAAGAACCCCCTTGTCGGTTGTATATGTTACATAGTTATAGATGGCATTTTGTTCACCAATGATTGTGCCACCACAAATCAGATTGATTACTCCACGATTTGTAATACCATAGAGACCACCGCCAATGATTGTGCCACCACAAATCAGATTGATTGTTCCCGCGTTCGCAATACCTCGTTCATCGCGTGAGCTGATTGTGCCGCCACAGATTTCATTGATCTTGCCGCTCTCATAGTTGTAGATGCCATATGAGGTTGTGCCGCTTATTTTCGCATTTCCGCTGATTTTGTCGATGGTGCCTGCATTTAGTATGCCTTGGCCGCCAGTGATGGTTCCTCCGGATATTTCACCTACATAACTGTTCACATCCGGTTGGAGGCCAACACCAGCTCCTTGGATGGTGCCGCCACAAATCAGATCAATCCGAGGGCCGGCAGTGGATCCAAAATAATTTATCAACAGTATGCCAAAGCGTGCTCCGCCAGTGAAGAGCCCACCAGAAATTGTACCGACGCCCGTTTTAGCGTTTTTTTCGGCTTCGATGCGAAGCACTGAATTCCATGAATCTGGATCATCTCCATCTTGAACTGTACCTCGGCGTGTGGCTACAAATTCGCCTCCGCTGATTTCATTGATCCAGGCGCCGCGGATTACGACTAATGCACAGTTGCGAACAGCTTCAAAGTAGCCTCCCGAGATTTCGCCTATTTGGGCTTCATTTTGTACGAAAACGGCGTGGCCATGGAGGGTAACGGTGGTGTCTGTCTGATAAAATGCTCCGCCGGAAATAATGTCAATGTATGTTTCTTCATCGGTTATATGAAGAGCATCTTGTTTACCTGTAAATTCTCCTCCGCTTATTTCGCTTAGTTTTGCGCCTTTTTCCATATTTAGTGCTGTGTTGCCGTTAAGTATGCCGCCGTTTATTGTGCCGGTTGCCTTTGGACCAGATAAATTCACTGTGGCGCCGCTGCTGGTTATTTTTATGCCATCTTGTATGTTAATTTCTCCGTCTGTGACCTCTATAGTGCCTGAAATCGTCAATAGATCAGCGGTTGTGCCATCGCCTAGGGTGAGTTTGCCGCCGTCTTTTACTTGAATTTTGCAGTTTGATATGGTATGTTGTCCATTGATACCGATTATGGCTATGTTTGATGTAATGACAATGGTGTTTGTTACAGTTTTGTCTGTTTTTATTTTAATGATGGCGGCATCTAGGCTGTTTGCTTGATTGACCGCGTCTTCTAATGTGGTATTTTCATCAACGATTATTTGTGTTGGTTGGTTTGCTGCAAAAACTATCGGTTGCAACACACAAATCAACATACTGATTATCAGTATTGCTGTTATTGCCTTTCTGGCTGAATTTAGCCTCATAGGTTTGTTTAGGTTTTGATTAAACATAGTCTATTCCCGGCTTAGGTATTGAAATAATGTGGTTTAATGCTAAGTGTGCGAACAAAGTGTTCAATAATTAGACAGAGAATTCAACAATTAGACAGCAAAAAACAGAACAGATAGTTAATCGGCAAACATTTAGAGATAGGACAAAACAAGTGCAAATTAAGCCAGAATATTCAATTTAGATTTAACACACTTGTTTATTCAAATAAATAGAATATTTGGATAGAAATAGACGTTTATTAAATTTTATATTTAAAAAAGCTCGACTGAACTCACAGTCTAATAGAACCATCAGGAATACTGCAAATGTTTTTTTCATTCCATACCGCCCATATGATTATGTTTCTGTATTGGATGTAGTTTATTGCAATGCAATATGCAAACACGACCGAGTTTTTGGCTTCTGCAAGGCGCCAAATCGGTGATAATCCTTGCAATTTAATGGGTATTATTGCTATTATTGCAGGTTATTAAGAAACTGTCCAAATCAGTTGTCGCCCATTTAGATTTGCTTGATTGTTTTGAGGGTTTTTTCTGCTGTGGAAGCGCAAAAGAGCAGGTCGTCTATGGTTGCTGTGAAGGTGGAGAGTTTGCCTTCGTAGGTGATTTCGGTTAGGACTTTGTTGTTTTCTTTGTGGGTTTGGATTTGTAATCCGTGGGGTGTTTTTAGGTTGTCGGGTGAGATTGCTTTGGCGACGGCTTGGGCTGTTTTTTGGTTTGGGTATTCAAGGGTTATTGTTGCTTGCAAGTTTTTCACCGTTTAGTTGTCGTCCAACGAGTTCGTCGGCGGTTTTTATGAAGGCTTCGATTTTGTCTATGGGGACTTGTGCGCCTGCGGCTATGTTGTGTCCGCCGCCTTTGCCGCCGTGGGTTTCAGAGGCTAGGCGCATTACATCGCTTAGGTTGATGCCTTTTGTGAGCGCGGCTTCGGTGGTTCGGCCGGAGAATTTGGCTACTTTTTCGGCGTCGATGTTGGCGTATGCTAGGAGGGGTTTTTGATTGTTGGTTAGGGTGGAGACTAGTATGCTTGAGACGGTGCCGATGATTTTTTCGTTTATGGCGTTTTCGCCGTAGATGACATAGATGTTTTGGTGTTCTTGGAGGCGTTCGGGTTTTTCTTGGACCCATGTGAGGTATTTGTTGATGTTTTTGCGGTAGTCTTCGAGGAGTTTGTTGGATTCTTCTAGGGCGGTTTTGCGGTCGCCCATGCATATGGCTATGCCTAGGCTTGGGTGGTCCATTCGGCCGGTTGAGTTGAGTAGTACTGAGAATTCGCGTCCGTCTCGAAGTGCGGTGTTGGGTTCTTCTTTGGTTAGGATGTAGATGCATCCGATGAGGTTGTCGACTTCTAGGTGGAGTCCTTTTGAGAGCAGGTAGTCGGCTAGGGCTGAGCAGAGGGTTTTGCGTTCTTGGGGATCTAGGTCGCAGAGGGATCGGAGTTTGTCGTTTTGTTTGATGGGAAACCCTAGGTTTGTGATAAAGTTGAGGGCTTGGGTTTCTTGTCCGCTTAGGCCGGGGATGAAGGGGTTTGTGGTGGTTGCTATCATGCGGTGGATGGGGCGGGTTTCTCTGCCAAAGAAGGTGAGGTCTTTTTCTACTTTGAGTAATCCGGCGTTGATGGCGTCGTTGACGATGATTTCGTTTAGGCCTCTCATGCTGCGTTGTTCATATTTGTCTTGCATGTCGCCCAGTGCGCCTACTATGGCGATGGGGGAGAGGTCTGTGTTGGTTGGGTCTAGGGCTTTGGCGGCGAAGTAGGCTACGCCTGAGCCGCTGATGTCGGTTGCGCCGTCAATGCCGTAGGTGTGGGGGTTGAGCATGGTAATGTTTGGGTTGGTGGTGGGGTTGCCGGTGATTTGGTGGTGGTCTAGTATGACGATTTTGTTGTTGGGGATTTTTTCGTTGAGTAGATCTAGGTAGCCGCTGCCAAAGTCTGACATGATAACTAGTTGGGGTTTATCAGAGGTGATTTCTGTGATGATTTTGTCATCGACCCATTGCATGACTCGGATGCGGAAGCGTGCGTCTAGTCGTTGGAGCATTTTTGCCACGATGCCTGCGGCGGCTACGCCGTCGGCGTCTAGGTGGCTAAAGCAGCTGATGAAGCCGTCTTTTTGGGTGGTTTCTTTGATGATTTTTGCGGCTTCTTGGGCTTGGGTTAAAAAGTTTGAGATATTTTCAGGCTGAGGCTCGGCCATGTAAATCACTTCTCAAAAGTGAGAATTGAGGGATTTAAAGCTGGTGTAGAAGAATAAGAGTGAAAAATGTTGGTTAAAGAAATTAAGTTACGGAAGCGATTTTTGCTTCGTATTTAAATTTCTTGTCGATTACGCCTTCACGTTTGTAGTAGCGGCTGAGTTTGTGGATGCGTGCTTCGATGATTTGCATGTTGCGTTTGTTGTGAAGGTCTTTTTTGTTTTTGTCCATGTGGACGGCGAGACCCTGTGCTTTTTTGACGAGGTTTGCAAGGTCCTCAGGCATGCTTGGTGCGAGGTTTGCGGCTTTTAGGGTATCGCTTATACTTTTGCCAATAATGGGCTTAACCAATGGAATGGCATATTGATCACGCAGAATTGTGCCTATGGAACTTGTATTGTGACCTTCTTTGGCGAGTTTTATGATGAAGGCTTCAACTTCTTCAGGCTGATATTTGCACCAGCTTGGAGGGCGTCTGCTTACTGGCCGAGTTGAATGAGACTTTCCTTTTTCTTGCTTTGGCATCGTTACACCTATTGTGCACCTAAACCACACTGCACACATATTTAAAAGTAACTAATGCAAGCAACACGTCACAATCAATCTCAGAGAACAAACAGCCGCCAAGAACCCGTCAACCGCCAAACAATACCCTTAGCACCGCCGATAAAACAGAGCCAAATAGGAAAATAGCAACATAAACCTGCCTTATTGTTAAATATCATCCAGCCCATAAAAGGCGGATCGATCGCAGAAAAGCAAGTTTAATATGCCCCTTTCTGTTACAGTAATTTATTCAAACCTAAAAACAAATACACCAGGTGTATTAGGTGTGTATTAGGTGTGAAGATATGAGATACTTGAAATATTTAATCATCCTAATTGCTGTTGGCTTAGTATCCTGTCTAGTATTATTTGAATACTACACCATAGCAGCACCAAAAAACTCCCAAATACAAATTCTCTCGCCCGAAGAAAACACAGAATACCAAACAACCAACATTCCACTTAAAATCACAACAAACGATGCAAACGCAAAAATCACCTACAGCATAGAAGGCATAAACAAATACCAAAACACCACCTACACAGAAGAAACAACCCTCAACCTCAGCGCAACCGCAACATACAAACTAACCGTTAACGTACACGACACAGACGGAAACCTCAAAGAAACCAAAACCACCACCTTCACCATCGCATCCCCATAACCAACAACAAACACAACAGTAACACAAACCAAAAAAAAACCAACACCGACAATCAAGTGAGAACCATACAAAAATATAGAAACATCAACAAAGAACCACAATCCACTAAACACGCAATCAAGCCGCTAAAGAGAAGCATCAAAAGAGACACAGCCTGCAACTACCGTGAAAGATAAAGGACAGATAAACAGGTTATATGTAGAGGCCTGCTAAATGAGTAAACCCACAACAGTTCTATTGATAGATTCCTTCCACACCCGCCTCAGCCTCCAGCAGAAGATGCGGTTATGACCAATTTCTTCTCATCTTTAATGATATTTGGAGCAGCCATTTTTATTGCAATCGCCGCCATTGGAATTATCCGAGGACACATACTCAAAGAGAAAATCTACAAAATAGGCGGCCTCGCATGCATACTAATGGCGTTAGCGGGTGTATCGCTATCTTTTGCTCCACTTGCACCATCACCTATAATACCCCTTGTTGTAACTGGAGGATTCTTTGCAACCGCGGCAATTCTTGTTTTTACAAACTATTCTAAATTCTTTGAAGCAAGCCTTCGAGAAGCAGAAAACGCATCCACTAAAATAGATCCAGCTAAACCGCTCAAGTTTAGTGACATATTTATGTGGGAAGGCTGGTTTAAAATTGTAAAACAATGGGGCACACACAAAGCGCTAGTGCTTTATGTACTTTTTAATTTATGTGTTGGATCACTAATTCCATTGACGCTATGGATTTTTAATATAGGCAACGCCTTTTTTGTTGTACTCCTCACCACAGCTATAATTGTAATGATCCCCATTCTATCCATTCCAATATTTTATCAGCAAATAATAAGAAACATGGAAACAGCCAATAACGACTATAGCAACTCAGATTCACAGAAACAAACAGCCTAAGAACCACGCAACCCACCAGCCATCAAACAATCCACTGCTCGATTATCGTGCTCCAGCATTTAAATTCCAAAACTCATCAGACCATAACAGATACAAGTTTGAGGCAGAAAGGTTAGGTTCATTTTTTATGCCACATCCTACTGGGTAAACCTGAGTTAGGCAACTGTAAATTTCTAAACACACTTAGAAGACCTGTAGTTATAGACCTGGAAAAAAATAATGCAAAAAGAGTCAAACCAGCCAAGCTACGGAGCGAGGCCACTTTTATACCATTGAGCAAATTTGTTGAGTGCTTCTGCACGGTGAGAATAAGAATTTTTTTCTTGCAGAGTCATTTCAGCAAAGGTTTTAGAACTGTTATTGGGTTGAAAGATGGGATCAAACCCAAAGGCAATTTTTCCTTGTTCTTGACGTTCTTGTGTGGTAATAATACCCCTGGATTGACCAGCGAAGCTTATCGGATCCAGAAGAGTTTGATTGTCACAGTAGGAGATGATTGATTGAAAGACCGCATTGCGGTTTGTTTTGTTTTCCATGAGTTTGAGAATACCGCTGTTATGAATGGTTTTGTATGTGTAGGCAGCGTAGGGTCCAGGGAAACCTTCAAGGGCATCAATGAATAACCCTGCATCTTCTACAATAATGGGCAGACCGCATTTTTTGTAGGCACTTTGGACGCTTTTTTCTGCAATTTCTTGAAGACTCTCGCTTTGGATTTCATCCCCTTTGAGTTTAAGCATACCAATCCCTATTCCCAAGTTGCCCAAGATGCAACGGGCTTCATTAAATTTGTGAATATTGGCAGTTGCGAAAAAAACCATTTTACCCCTCAGGGGGAAGTCATTGTTTGCGTTCTTCAACATAGCGTCCTCGGCTCTCTATTTGACGGGTTTTCTCATAAACCTTTTCAGAGAGCACAACACCCCTGATGGAGCTATAGCCGCATAGTACACTTGTTAGGCAGTCTTCCCAGAAGCTAAAATGGGTGCTCTGAAGCGCACGCTTAAACAGATGCAAATCAACCCCCTGAGCCTCAAGTTCCATATTTTTTTCGCCTAAACCAAAGTCTATGAAGTAGATTTGACCGTTTGGAGCATGGATCATATTAGAGGTTGTGAGATCGCCATGGATTAGACCATAGTTGTGAAGGCGTGCAATTGATTTACCGATTTGCAGACAGAGAGCATGCTGAGTAGATTTGTCGAGGCTATTGTTGTTGAGCAGGGTTTTGATTTGGGGGCCTTGGATGTACTGCATAATAATAGTTGATTTTGGCACATTTATCATATAGATAAGCGGGGTAGCTACACCGGCAGCTTTGGCATGATGCATCAGTTGGGGTTCATGGATGGTGCGGTAGCGGCGGATTTGTTGGTCTAGGGTTTGGGGACGGTATTTTTTGGGGATCCGAACTTTGATGATGGCTTTTTTGCCGTACCAGTTTGTGAGAAAGAGACTGGCTTCGGCGCCTTTTTTGATCAGATAGGTTTGTGGGGTTTTGTCTACTGTATCCATGGTACATCCACCTTGTCTACGCGCCAGCGCAGTTTGACCATACTCTTAGCAATTGGGGTAATCAGTCCGTATTTGTAGGCTAGTGTTCCAGTCCAGGCTATCATGGCGCCGTTGTCGGTTGCGTATTGTTTGGGGACTACACTAAAGGCGGCATTGTGCTCCTCGGCGATAAGTGAGAGCATGGTTTGGAGGCGTTTGTTTGCGGCTACCCCGCCTGTTAGCAAAACCTCTTTTTTCTCCGTGTGCGCCAAGGCACGTTCAGTAATTTCACTAACCATCGCAAAAGCATGTTCTTGAAGACTGTAACACATGTCCTCCAAACTATAGGGGGGGGTTGGGCAGGTTGAAGGGGTTTTTTGGTTTTGGAGTGTTGTGGTTGCAGCTGTTAGAAGGCCGCTTAGGGAGAGATCCATACCCTTGACCACATAGGGCAGTGGGATTAGGGTTTGTTGTTGGCTGTTTTGTGCTAATTGTTCTATGGCGGCGCCTATGGGCAGGCCTTTTTTTGCTTTTAGGCCAACTTCGCGGCCAAAAACGTCTAGACAGTTACCCAAGGCAATGTCGAGGGTTTCGCCAAAAACTCGGTAACGTCCTGCGGTGTAGGCTGTTACCAGAGTGTTGCCGCCTGAGGCATAGAGTGTGAGGGGGTCTTGGGTACCGGTTGTGAGTTTACCGATTTCGATGTGTGCAACTGAGTGATTAACTCCAACCAAAGGAATTTCAAGATAGGCTGCTAGGGCGCGTGCGACGGTGGCGCCTGTGCGAAGACTTGGTCCTAAGCCGGGGCCTTGGGAGAAGGCAATACAGCTTAATTCGTTTGGTTTGATGTTGGCTTGAGTTAGGGCTTGCTGCAATACACTATCGGCGACCTCGGCGTGATGTCGGGCGGCTTCTCGTGGGTGAATTCCGCCTTCTTGGGGGAGGTAGCTATCGGAGGGGTTGGCTAAAATAGTGCCATCAAAACATGCAATACCCACTCCAAAGTCATCTGCGGAGGATTCAATGCCTAAGCAATATTTACCATCGGGGTGTTCAGGTTTAACCATACGATTTCTCAGCCGCTTGGGGATACATATTTTTATCTCATCCAAAGCTTATAATACTGTATTATTGGAACTGATAACAAAATGCCAAAGCGTAACGACCTTGAACAGAAAGCACTCCACTATGTTGTAAACACCGGTTATCAGGGTGTGCTTCAATCCGATTTATGGCGAGAACTAGGCGCCAGCAGCCGTGAAGGTAGCCGCGTCTCTATCAAACTAGAAGAAAAAGGGCTGATTCGAAGAGAAAAAGAACTCCAAGAAGGCCGATGGACCTATCGCCTCTACCCCAAAAGACTCCCCGCCTCAATTGAAACCATAATTGACTGCCCCTGCCTGCTCTGCCCCGACAACGCACGATGCGACCCCACCACAGCCATCTCACCCAAAAGCTGCCCCCGACTCACCGAGTGGATTATAAACCTTGGAAAAGAAACACCCACCAAACCAAGCCAAGAACCCGACGAACCAATAGATGAATCTAACCCCTCAGAGGATGACGACGACGCCGAAAGCATGGATCCGTGAGCGCAAAAACGAGTTTTACTACAAAAAAGCCAAAGAAGAAAACTACCGTAGCCGCTCCACCTACAAACTAGTCCAAGCAAACAACAAATACAGCTTCATAAAACTACACGACATCGTGGTAGATCTAGGAGCTGCACCCGGCGGATGGATCCAAGCCGCACGCAAAATGACCGGCAAACACGGCTTTGTATTAGGTGTCGATCTCAAACCCATCGAACCCTTCACCCAAGAATACATACGCACCATAGTCGCTGACCTAACCGAACCCAACATCACCGAGCAAATCCTCTCCTTTCTACCCCGAGCCCCCGACGTAGTCATCTCAGACGCCGCACCCAACGTAACAGGCGTATGGGAAGTCGACCACGCATGCCAAATCGACCTCGCAAGCAACGCCCTAAAAATTGCCAAACGCATCCTAAAACCAGGAGGCAACTTTTTTGTCAAAGTCTTCCAAGGTGACCTCCTAAACGACTTCACCACAGACATAAAAGACAACTTTGAATCAGTACGCGTCGTTAAACCACAAGCAAGCCGCGCCAAAAGCTCCGAAGAATACATCCTAGCCCTGGGCCTAAAAACAAAAACCAACAAAACTGAAGAAGACTAAACAACCTTCTCTTCTTTTAAAAAGTCCAAACACTAAACACAACACGCGACGTATTATACCAAACAACAACAACTGTTGCTCTGTTTAAAAGACTAAAGTATCTAAACTACAACAACAAAACACCAAAAAACACACCAAACACACAAAAAACATCACACTAAACAAACCCAACACCAGTAACACCCACACACCGTGTGTGAAGAGTTTGGTAAAGGTTAAATTGTCTGAACCCTCTAATTATCTAGAGAGGGTAGTTGCCCTTAAAATTGTGACAGAGCAGATGTGAAATTATGAAGTATCCGCAGTTCTGGCTTAAGGCTTCGCCAAGACGCAAACGCGGCTATTCCATATTTGCAGTGTTTATACTGTCTTTGATGGTAACTTTAATTGGTGCTCTGGTTCCAGTCAGCCCTGAAACCGCCCAGATCATCAGCAACCAGCTTAATCAAACCGTTACTGAGGGACAAGCGCAGGGTACCTTGAATTTAGATATTTTCGTAAACAACTTTTCACTATGTCTGCTTATGTTTATTCCCATTGCTGGGTTTTTCATAGGTATGTTTATTCTCTTTAGCACCGGACAAGCCTTCAGAGCGGTTTTTGAGGTACAGATGGCAAGCGGTGCGGCAACGGCAACACCTGATGTTTCTATAGCAACAACAACCATAGTTTTGGTTCTCATAGGAGTAGCAGCCGTATTTCTGCTCGAGTTTATAACCTATGCAATCGGTATGACCGAGAGTCTGTGGATGTTTCGCCGTATACTACAAAATAAATGGAAACGTGAACTCAAATGGTTCATTATATTCATTGGAATCGCCGCTTTACTGCTGGTTATAGGCGCCATTGTGGAAACAGCCACAATATCGCTTCAACTCTAACGTGAGCAATTCATTTTTATTTTTTTAGGTTTTTATTATTTCTAGGCTTATATCTAGGGCTTTTACGCTATGTGTTAGTCCGCCTATGCTTATGATGTTGATGTCTGCGTTTGCGTATTCGAGGAGGTTTTGTGGGGTTATGCCTCCGCTGACTTCGAGCAGGACTTTTGTGTGGCCTGCTTGACGTAATGTTTGGGCGGTTTCTTTGGCTTGTTTTGGGGAGAAATTATCTAGCATGATAATGTCTGCGCCGCCTTCGGCGGCTTTGAGGGCGTCTTGGGAGGTGGTGACTTCGATTTCGATTTTTTTGCTAAAGGAGGTGGTTGTTTTGGCTTTTTTGAGGGTTTCTTCTACGCTACCGCTAAGGGCTAGGTGGTTGTCTTTTATCAGCACCATATCGTCTAGGTGGAGTCGGTGTGGGTCGCCGCCGCCTATGAGAACGGCTTTTTTGTCAAAGTAGAGTAACCCGGGGGCGGTTTTGCGTGTGGCGGCAATGCGGATGGTTTGGTTGTTGTTGGGGTTGTTTGTTTGTATTTGTTGGGTGAGGGTGTGGGTTTGGGTTGCGATGCCGCTCATGCGTGAGAGGAGGTTTAGCAGGGTGCGTTCGACGACGAGGATGGTTTGGGCGTGTCCTGTGAGTTGGAGAAGGATTTGGTTTTTGTGTATTTGTTGGCCATCATGGGTTTGGGTTTGGGTTTTTAGGTTTAGGGCTTCTGCTAGTATGGTGGCTTCTTCTAGGCCGGCTAGGGTGCCGTTTTCTTTGGCGATAACATGTGCGGTTGCAATTAGGTTGGGGGGGATGAGTGTGGTGGCTGTGGTGTCGCCTTGGCCTATGTCGTCGGTTAGGAAGTTGAGGAGTTTTTGTTCCACGATTTGTCGGGGCATGAACATGGTTTTTATGTGGTTGTTTAGGTTTAAAATGCTTCCGTGTTTGGGGAGTGGGCGGTGGTTATTCAAATATAGTTGTGTATGTACTATGGGTGTATGCGTTTGTTGTTGTGTTGTTCTGAGCTTGGGTTGGGGCATGTTTCGCGTCTTATTGTGTTAGGGAAACGGCTTGAGCAACAGGGGCATGAATTGTTTTTTTTTAGCGGTGGTCGCGCATATGAGTTGCTTGCGGGAGAGTTTGGTAATGTGGGGCGGGTTACGCCGGTTTCTTGGTATGAGAATACCTATGGGATTTTGGCGTCTGCGTCGTTGTTGAATTTGTTTTTGCCTTTGCCGCTTTTTAATGGGGAACGGGGGAAATTGGAGATAAAGAATTCTAATGCTTATGAGACGATTCATCGGTACTATGATTTGCGGGAAAATATTCGCCGCATAGCGCCGGATGGTCTTATTGCTGATGGGGATATAAATGCACTGCGTTTAGCGGGGAATTGGAGGATTCCTGCGGTTTATGTGGAGAATTTGATTCGGCCCAGCTACGGTTTTGCTTCGTTTCTAAGTCCGGGTGAGCGCGTTATTGAGCGCTATTATCGGGTGTGTAAAAAGGTGATCATTCCCGATAATCCTCCGCCCTACACGGTATCGGAGTACAGCATTGGCAATATTGAACAGTTAGGTATAGCTGATAGAACCGAATATGTGGGTTCATTTTTTGACACACAACCCATCAAAGGTGAGCAAAAACATATCTTTGTACCCATCAGCGGACCCATTGGCACCCGCAGTCGCTTACTAAAAACGGTTCAGCCAGTACTTGAGAAAGTAAAGGACAGAGTCATTATCAGCCTAGGCACGCCGGGCAAAAAAACCACCACAAAAAAAGGCAACTGTGAGATCCACAATTGGCTCACCCCCCAAGAACGCGCCGAGGCTATGCGTGATGCTAAATTTGTGATTTTTAGCGGAGGCCATGCCACCTGCTTTGAGACCATCAAATACGGCAAACCCACCATCTGCATCCCCACCCAACCCGAACAGCTAGGCAACGCCGCAAAACTAGAAAATATGAACTGTAGCCTCGTGGCCAAAAATCAAAAACAACTCCAAACAGCCGTCAACAAACTAGAAACCCAGCTGGACCGCTACACCAAAAACGCAGAGGCACTCTCACACTTCTCAGGCCGATACCACGGGTTAGATCGAGCCATAGAAATCATTAAAACAACACTGGGCTAAACAGGCGCTAGATTTAGGCGTTTGACTGCTCCGTTGGGAGTTTGCTCTTCAAAGATTAAGGCTTGGAATTTGTAGAGTTTTGCGTCTTTGGTGAGCCAATTATCAGGAGGTAAACCAGCTTTGATACAGCACTGACAGAGAAATTCCTCCTCGTCCCAACCCCACTCAAGAGGCACTTGAGGTAAAAGTAAACCCTTATGCCAACCATGCTGGACGATTAAGCCGTCTTGGCCGACTTTGATTTTGTTTAGATACTCTTTGGGGTTGGTGGTTTGGATCAGCTCAGAAGGAGTTAGAACGCTGACTTCAAAAACCACCTGATCTAATTCAGCAATTGTTAGGGGTTCAAAGCGCGGGTCTTCAGTGGCCGCATTTAGAGCTGAGTCAATAACAGCCTCTATGAGCGGACTTGTGGGATAAGGATAGCCGATGCATCCCCGCAAATCCTTCTCACCCCCAGCACTCAGGGTGCTAAGGGTAACAAATACGCCGCATTTTTCAAGCAACTTGGGTGAGGATTTGGGGGGTTGGATGCGTTTGCCATCAGTTAAGTAGAGCTTAACAGCCTCTCGAGCTGTATGAACAAGAAATTCGCCTTCTGAATCGGAAAGTTCAAACGACATAGACATCCCCGCCCGGTGGTGATTGACACTAAAAATAATTAAATTAACTTAAAATTAAGAAGAAGAGAAAAGGAGGTTAGAATTTTGTGGATTCTTCGGTGATGCCGTCTTTGGTTATTATGACAAAGTCTAGGCCGTCGCCGCTCATGGCGTCTCGGTTGATGGCTGCTTTGACTGAACGTGTAACCAAGGTTTTGGCTTCTTCTAGGGTGAGGTTGTCTTTGAAACCTTCTTCGAGGACCCCCATGGCTGTTTCGGTACCAGAACCCACTACGGCATATTTGTCGGGGATAAGAGAACCCAACACATCAAGAATATAGATAGAGGGGCCTTCTTCGTCTAAGCCGCCCACGATGGTTTGGGTGATAAGGGGGGCGTAGCGGCGGTTGAAGAGTACGTTTGCTAAGAGTTTAGCTGAGCTGCGTACGCTTATGGGTCGGCCAACATCCATGCTGTAGAGTTTAGCTTGAGCCTCCATTTCACGAGCAAGAATTTGCATATCTCCAATAAGACCTGCACAGGCAACACCGATACAATCGGTGACTTTGAAGACTTTTCTGCCGCTTCGGCTCATGATAAAGCCGCCATAGGTAACTCGTTTCTCAGCTGCTAAGAGAACGCCACCTTGGAAGACGACACCGACGGTGGTGGCGCCCGGCATCCAACCGGCTCCATGCTGGGCTTGATTGCCCTGCGCCTGCTGCTCTGGGGGAGCTTGTACCAGCGGCATAAGTGGGATTTGTGGAATTTGTGGTAACTGAGGGAATTGTGATCCATATCCGTCCATAATTATCGCCTTTTCGAGTTTAATACACAAGACAATCTATTAAGGTTACTTATATCTATTAATCAAGTTGAAAACAAAAACTCAGACAAGAAAAACAATCAAATACAAAAAACCACAACCCCACCAGTAACATATAGAAACAAAACAGTGAAACAAATAACGACAACACGATATTTTTTTATATCAACACAAGCCTAACACAAAAACAAGAAAACTAGACCAAGACAACCACAATATGGGCTACAAACAAATGGTGTTAACGGCGCTAAAGCAACTGAAACGGCTGAGCGCAATTATCGGACGGTACAGTTTACATTATCTCGGGTTAATTCTTCTCATTAGGCTTCGGGGTTGATAGGGAGAACTCTAATCAGGTGGACAAAATAATTTACGCTATTTTCGAACTAATCCTTGCTTGCCCCTTGTTCTGTTATACATAAGTGCACTGGTTAGAGCTACTACAACAGAGCATAAAGCTATCAACAAGCCAAGCTCAGTCAAGTTAAATCCGCCTATTGTTACTTCCGATTGAGAGCTAGATTGACTTGGCCCAGAAGGCTGACTTGGACTGGACGGAGTATTATCCGGATTTTCACCATCACTCACCCCAAAGGTTATAGTTTTTGTTTTACTCCAACCACTAGACTCACCCGTAAAAACCAGCCGCTCACCTGTTCTAGGTGAGAATAAATCTGGCGGAACCTCAACACGAGTGTAGTAGCCAATAAATGCTTGAACCTGAAAATCTATCTTTCCCCCATCAGGAACATTACCTAACCAAATTCTATCACTATCTTCTCTGTAGGTACCTCCAAAATACGTTATCTCTGTATAGGGTGCATTTGGATACAACAAAGAACTGCCATCCATTATTTGATTTGAAGCCCCTAAATAATAGCCTTTGTCTCTAGAACTGTACTCGTGCCAGTAATCGTCAAAATGTCCTTTCCAACGAATATCATACTGCAACAAAATGTGATTGCCTTGTGAATCTACATAACGATTGAAAGACTGGTTTTTTATTTTCACATCGATTGTTTTATTTTCTACACGGTAGCCTTCTTTGGATAGTACCGTCTCACCAGTGAAGGGATCAGTTGAATAAATTGGAGCCACATCATAGGAATTATCTACAAAGCGCAGAGTAAAATCGAGGATATCGGGCTTTTTTAGAGCTGTCTCAGCCTGTACCTCACCCATACATACAATACCGGCTATAATCAATCCGATAGATAGCATGACAAACAGAAATATGCCCAATATTTTTTTCATGCCATACTCCCTGAGGATTTGTTCCTGACTGGATATGTATTTTACTGCAATACAATAGACAAACACTACTGACAACAACGCAACCAAAATCAGGACACCAACACCGGTGTAAATGCTACCAACACTACAATGGTGGTTACCACTTTGAGTTTTGGTTACCATTTTTAGCAGAGTGTTTTGGGTAAGCTTTAACATTGATCAGGGGTATGTTCACTTGTGGTTTGTGTGATTAAGGTTTACGTTAAAAGTGCTGATGGTGTCTGTTTTGCAGTTGCTTTTAGTGGTGAAGAAATTTTAGGGGTGACTCTTAGCTCTGATCAGAAAACCGCAGTAGATACCATACGGGGTAGTTTGGCAGCAAAAGAACCCTTTGAGGTGTTCACGCAGCCAACCCAGCAGATTGGTGCCTTGTTTGCTGCATTAAAAGAGTTCTATGATGGAAAAACCCCTGAATACAGTTTTATTTTAGCGGATACTGATTTGCCAATTTATAGTCAAAGTGTGTTGAGGGCGGTCTCAGCCATACCTGTGGGGTATGTTGCTTCGTATGGGGCGGTTGCTAAAGCTGTGGGTGGAGGTGCTAGAGCGGTGGGAAATGTTATGGCATCCAATTTGTTTCCGCTTATCATACCGTGTCATCGGGTGGTAAAGTCAGATTTTGGATTGGGCGGTTATGGTGCAGGCGGTTGTGGGATAAAACTTGAGTTACTAAGACGTGAACAACGCGGTTACAGTGAACACAGAGAAATCAACATCGATAAAGGGGTGCTCAAAGTTTTTCCAACTGAAACAGTCGTAAAAAAGTACTGCTAATCTTTCTAAATCAGCAGTTCTATGCAGACCATCATCAGGGCAAGTTTGGCTATGTAGGTGGTTGGCAAATAGTATGCGGCTATAAGCAGTTATAGTTGTTTGGTTTGGTTGGTAAGGGTTTGTACCAAAACAGATATAGCCCCACAAAAGTGGTGATTATGTAGTGATAGGGTGTTCATTATTTGAGTTAATGGTGCTCTGTTTGCTTGATGGACTAACGGTTGGGTCTTAAAATGTGGGAGTATGAGCAGAAGATAAGTATGCAGTCTCTTGTTGAGGAGGATGGTTTGTAGTTTGGGGTTTGGAGAATTTTTGTGCTTTAAATTTAAGGATCAAGAGAATAGTCCCCGCAAGATTATCGGTGCATACTTGTGTGATGTAATGCCGTTTCTAGTAAGGGTTAGGTATGGATTTTAAAAGTTACAAAACCCGATTGTGGATATATCTATCAGCGGGGTCAATTGGGTTATTTTTGGCTGTGCCGGCCTTTTTTGATCTTGTATCCAATATGGGCTGGGATAAAACAATTCAGGGGTACAGCGTATCGGTGGGTTATTTGTGTTTAACTGGGTTTATGCTGGTCTTTGTTCCGGCGGTTGTGATAGGTGAGATATTAAGAATAACATTCACAGATAATATGGAAATAAATCTATATAAAATAGAAAATAGATTGACAATATATACATTAATTGGATCAATTATTTTATTTTGGCAAATTTTAGGGTCGTATACGTTCCATCTCAATTATGCAAGCTGGTTTAGTAGCATATTTAGAACTGGACAACCCTTAGTGCTGTTTATGCTTGCCTTTGTTCCCGCATTTTGGATAGGTGAAACAATACAACTCACAGTAAAAAGCTACACACAAAGAAAACACCATACAAGCAAGCAACCCATAGGATTAAGGGGTTTAACCCTTATGGCCACAGTTTGGCCTATTTCAGGGCTGTTAATCATTCATTCAACGTTACAGAGAACTCATTCATGGTTTTATGTCGTGGATATAACAAATGTTTTGGGCACACACGCAGTTTTGACGTATGGCATAACCATATTGGGTGTGGGTTGTCTACAAGTGTTAACTAGCTACGGGTTAGTTAGAGGTAAAGCATTTGCGTACAAATTTGGTTTAGGAATTCCCCTGATGGTGTTAATAATCAACAGTATCTATGGCGGGTTGTCTTTATTTGTACATTTAACAGGGGGTTATCATGATCATGTTTTTTATGAACTGTTCTTTGGATGGCTTTTTGGTGTCGGGATTGTTTGGGTCATTGTCAATTGGCATTATCTTAGAAAACCTTCGGTGAGGGCGTTTTTGGGGCAGTGATTGTCGAGGCACATTATTTTATTTATAGATATATCAAGTCTCGTGAAACACTCGGAAAGCGAAATAATTCTTTTAAATTATTAAATCCAACATAGTTTCATGGGACATACAATAATATTATACCATAGGAGTGTGATAGGGAAAAATAATGAGCGGAAAAAGAATTAAAAGAATTCTGCTTCATGTGCCGTCAAATTTCCTAGAGGAATTTGATCGAGAAATCGCGGGACTGTATGCAAGCAGAAATGAAGCAATAAGAGCAGGCATGACCCTTGTGCTAAAAGCCGAAAAAAGAAGACAAAACCAGAAAATAATAAACCCCGAAAACGCCTAACAGCACCTGGCACACCAGTCATTTTTTGATTCCGCAACAAGAAGTAGCGGTTTGACCAGCAACAACAACAGCAACGGCAAACACCGCAACAAACAACAGGTGTGCACATCACAAGGTTCTGCTTATCTCTCCATCACTTCCAGTTTTTATGGGCCATACAAGAATGACGCTTGAGAGTTTGTTTTTTGATGAGACAAACTTTGAGGACATATTATTGGCAGGCATTTGGTTTGTATCGCTTAGTGTTGGTGTTTTGCAGAAGACGCCAGGTTTTAATTGCTGGGTTGGGGGTTTGTCGCATGATAGTTTGAGACAATATTTGTTTTTTTTCTTTTTGATCATATAATGGTATATTCAATACATTATTGCCAGTAGTATGTGTGTTTATATCTTTATTATTATATGAAATATCACATATCATATGAGAGTGTGAGAGAGTTGAAGAATAAACAAAAAACCATGGACTTATCAAAAATATGGCTCCTTGTCCCCAAAACCTTTCTACAACAATTCGACACCGCAACCAAAAACACCCACACCTCCCGCAGCGAAGCAATTCGATACGCAATGCAACTCACATACAAAGAAATAAAACAACGAAAAACACACATCCCCAAAACCCAACCACCCACCATCCCCCAGCCAAACATAACCCCAACCACCCCAAACTAAAACCGGAGAACAACAACCACATGAAACCCCAAACCCAAACAAAAACCCTGCCCAAAAACCACAGCAACCCAACCCCGCCAAACCAAATAACCCCCAACCATACAACCAACAAAAACATCATCAGTATCGGCTCAAAGGAGGTCTGCAGTGAGCGAATTTGAAAAATGCATCGAATGCGGCAGCAAAAACATCAGAGACGATAATACAAATGGAGAAAGAGTATGCATAACCTGCGGATTAGTATTGGGCAACACCGAATTCGCCCCGCCGACAGAACGCATACCCAAAACAGAACCCACCAACCCCATAGTATACACCAGTACCGCAGTAGGCACCGAAACAGAAGCCGCACACCACCTTGAACTCAGCACCGCCCATGACATCAACCGAATAATCCAAAAACTAGAACTCCCCCACAACCTAGAACCACTGGCAATTAACTATGTACGAAAAATCCGCCGCCAAATAAAAAAACAACAACAGCAACCAAACACCCGCAAAATCCGTTTAACACGAACTGAGCTGACCACCTGGGCGATATGGACAGCCATAAAACGCACCAACTACCCCCTAAGTGCAGACCAATACATCAAAAAACTCCAGCCTTTTCTCAAAATCAAAAATCTAATGAAAATTGAACAACGCATCGGCCAATTTATAAAAAACGAAAACCGAATTCCCAACACCATTCTTGTCACAGGCCACATCAACCAAATAGCAGCCAAACTCGAAAATAACCACATCATCAACAGCGCCTACGCAAACAAAATCAGCGGCTACGCAATCCAAATTGTTCAAACCAACCCCGGCATTATAACAAACCGAAAAACAAGCCTAGTCGCCGCCTCAGCACTCCTAGCCGCCGACAACCTGCTGGCAAACCAACTACACAAAAAAATCCTTGCCCAAATAGCAAACACCGGAACAGGCCGCCTATCAAAACTATCAGAAACCTACACACACTACACAACCACCCTGCCCAAAGAATGGGCCGCCATCAAATTTAGCACCTGCCTCTTTGAGAGAAATGCCTATGCTACAACTTAGACTAACCCAAATCAGGGCAAACCCCTGGAACTGTAACGTTTTAGGTGATCAAGAGAAACAGAAACTCAAACAAAGAATGAGCGAAGACGGCCCAGAAAAGACCCCGCCAGTGGTAGTACGAAAAATAAAGGATAGCTATGAGCTGGTTGATGGAGAACAACGCTGGACGATTGCAAAAGAACTCAACTGGGAAACCATAAACGCCATCGAACGCGAAGCCGATGACATACAAACAAGGACCCTCTGTGTCAGCTATAATCGATGGAGAGGACACCTAAACTGGTTTAAACTCTACGACATAGTAAAAAAAGATCAAGACACAGGGATAAACCTAAAAGAAGCATATCAAAATGCACTTTCAAACAAAGAGATAGAGTGGTTGCTCTCACTTGAAAATTTGATTTTTGAAGCCCGCCTAACACTTGAAGAGGCCCTAAAAAAATACCCTGAAATTACATTAGAACAACTGTATTTGCTTTCCCTGTTCCCTGCCTCGCAACAAGAAAGTTTAGTGGAAAAATTCAAAACACCCGTAGCATCTCAGGCACTGTTGCAGATTTTAAACCCTATACTGGCAAAAAATCAAACAACACACCATAATCAAAACCTAAAGTACTACCCAGAAAAAGCTACCAACCCCCTGCTGTCAGATCTAACTGCCCATAGACTGGATGCACACACAGAACAAGATCACAACATACAAACAAACATACCAACAAATTTGGACCCAAACAATAGATGGGAACTAACCCTAAACAATCCCCTATCGAGAACAGATGCAAATACAGGACAAACATCAGATGGAGGAGAAGCCCAATGGCAACATGCCCGGCTAATAGAGCTTAGTTATAACTGTGAATGCGGGCATCATTACCGCGTTAATTTCAAAAACTTCACAGTTGTTATACAGAAACAAAATTTGTTGTTTGAACATATAGACCTCAAACCACGTGTGTTTCAGGTGCATTGTAAAAAATGTGCGTCAGATCAGGAATTTATTATAGACTACGATGAGCAGGATACTAAACAGATTTTCTGTAGACGATGCAAACCCCCAAGAGAAGGCATCTTGGATGCGAACACAAGAGAAGTCACATGGTTCAGCTAACAGGCTGGGCAGACGAGAAAAAAGTCTGCTTTTATTGATGCTACGAAGTGATGAACCCCAAGGGAAACCCAATCCCATTTGGCTTGATGTCTACAAAGAATTTGAAATAAACTATAACTGTGGACTCTCAAAGAAATATCAGCGTGCATTTCAAGAAGAAAAAAAGTTCAGAGAAGCAATCGGTCGCCTAACAAAAAGAGGTTTCATCAAACCCATGTTGATCGCCCAACAAGACACCGCCATATCAGATCCAAGAGGTTATGGATACAATTTTTACAGTCTAACCTCGCCTGGACGATCTAGGGCAGAAAAACTACAACAATATCAAAAAACAAGCTCAAAAAAAGACAACCAAGAATTAGAAGAAACATTAACTCAACTTCGAGCCATGGGTACTAACCAAGTTACAACTAGACAAATTCGCGAAGAGCTATGGCAACAAACAAGGCAGAGATTTGCTAACAGAGCAGAATTTGAGAAGCACTGGAACAACACAAAACTGGGTCGGATGCTAAAAAAACATAACTTTGAGCGGACACGAGTTGGAAAATATGATGGCCGAAGAAAATACATTTTGAGATGATGACATAGTTTTGGCAAAACACATGTGTTAGTTCTGTGTTTTGACCTAACTATGTCATTGGCGGCTACGCAGAGTATTTTTGGTGGCTGCTTGAAGATGGCCGATGGCAGATATACCAAAGCTTGCGGTGATACAGGCCACGATATTGTGTGATGTGTTGGAGAACAGATAGAACTGGAGGATCTGCAGAGGTATCAGAGCAAAAAACATCAACAGCGGGATCTCGATAGCTATTGGAAAGATAAGCGCCGCTTTTTTAAAACCAAATTTTTCTGTGAGACCGCTAAAGAGTTTATTGCGTTCGTTTATTTGGAATTTGTTGGGGTCCTCTAGATAAAACTGGCAGGTTGAGGATAGGTCAAAGAACAAGCAAGCAAGCCAGATGGGGATAAATAGGGCTTGGGTTTGGGGGAGAAAAACTGAGAGGAACAAAAAGGCGGGGATGACTACTATTTGGATCAGTAGTCCTTGGAGCAACATCTTTTTGACCCGTTAGGGTTGATTGGTTGAGTTGTTATTGGTTTGTTGGAGTTGATGTGACTGAGCTGTATTCCACCATAGATTATACCCGCAATGACGACTACGACGCCAATATACATCAATAACTGCAAGAGATTGTCAACTGCACTGAGCAACTCAGTTGGCAGACCTTGCTGCTGGGTTGCATTCCAGCCAGTGACCCAAAAGGCTATGGGTTTAGCAACCGCCATAAGCACACCCGCAATGATACAACCCACTAAAACTTTTTGAGCTCTGGCCTGCTCCTCAGGACCCTCAGATCGAACAAGAGGCAAAAACAGGTGAACCAACAAAGTAGCAGGAACCAACAAAAGGATCACAAAGAATACGTCAAGATCCAAAAAACCAAAAAGCGGTAGAGAAGACGACGGTAATATCAACGGTTTAACGCTCCAGAAGCTTTTTAGGATTTACAATTGTACAGATTCGTCTAAACCACGCTTTTGCTTTACAACTATACTTAACAAAAAAATTTGAAAATCGCACGATAAATTTACGTTCAGATACTTTTTTACATGTATTAGTATGCATATTCAACCCACAAATAAATTTTTAAGAATTTTTAAATGCACTTCAACCATTTGCTGAACAGGCAGTTAAAAAATTAGAAGACTAGATCAACAGGTAAAGTTATCACAGAATCGATTTACGGGGTCTGGCAACTAATTAATCAGTATAATAAAAACACATAACACAATATCACCCTAACATAGCAAAACTTCAATCAATTGTTTATCCGCAAAACGAAAGCAGAAAACAACACAACTGACGATAAAGCACTAAATAATGTTAAACAGAACATAACAAACAATTAAAATAGTTTCCATAAGACAGGATTTGCGTACAAAAAACTTTTAAGTCATACTATATGAAGTCTAACTATGACAAAGTTGTCCCACGTCAGAGTTAAACACAAAGGCCAAGTTACCATCCCCCAGCAACTCAGAAAGGAACTTGGAATTGAAGAAGGCACCATTTTGGAAATCACCGCAGAAAACATGCAGATTACACTCAAACCGTTACCACCTCTAGAACCACGCGAACCTGTAAGTGAAGACGAACAAAAAAAACTCCTCGATGAACTTGATGCATTAAGGCTAAGATGCCGTTGACAAGCATAACCGACACACGAAGGTTAATCCATTTAGAATTCCCAACAATCCAAGAAAGCACAAAAACAAGGCTGTTTTTTGAACACGAACTCCGAAAGCATCTTTTTGCACCAACAATCGTTCTGACAGAGTTCATAGAAGGGGCAGGCACAAAAATAGACAAAGAAGCCGCAAAAAACCGGTTAAGAGCTTTAAAAGAAAAAGGATTAGAAATTGTAGAATTAGGCGAAAAACAGGCACTCATTGCCGGAGAACTGCTACTAACTCACCATAACGTTCCCATTACAGATGCCTTAGTTGCGTCATATGTAAAAAGCGGCGACGCTGAATACGTCCTAACAGATGACCCACACTATAAAATGCTTAACGTAAAAACCAAATGGATAACCTAAAGCGTACATCCTCACAACAGATGCTCTTTACGCCCTTCTAAACATAGAGAAAACTGTTGATACCCCGCCGACTGTGATCATCAAACTGAACCAGAGAGAGTTATAACTCAGATACCCACTATGCAGGCCCATAACATAACCCGTAACCTACAAAATAGAGATTCCCCCCCCAAGCAATTTTTGGGAAAGGGCGAGCGAAAGCATAATTTTTCTTAATTGACGGCAACTTTTTTGGGTTTAAATGCCAATGCGAGACAGACAATTTGCACTATAAAGATAACAGCTTCTAGAGCGGTCCAATTATTTATCATTATCATTGGCTGACTCAGGTCCGAGGTAAACAGAAATACCGCAAGCCCCACTACACCCAAAACAAATACCGCAACTAACCACATAGTTTGGTGCGGTTGCTGTTGTTGTGTATCAGTTTTTCGCAACAGTACCCAAAAAATGCCCAAACCAGCCAGTATAGCACCGCTGGCACTTAGCAACAAATTTACAAAAGCCCAATTCCCATCGCTACTAATAGGTGGCGTTGGAGAAGGCGTCACAGTCACCGGAGCCGTTGGAGAAGGCGTCACAGTCACCGGGGGTGTAGCGGTTGGAGACGGCTTCACCGTTGGTGTGGGTGTCACTGAGCCTATTAATCGGTATTGTGCTGTAACAGTCATGCTAAAGACTACATTAGAAAAGCTGTGACTCCAGCCGGTAAAAGTATAGCCCGCTCGGTATGGATTAGAAGGTGCAGATGCTGTGTCTCCATAGGGGACAAGTTCAGATTTTAAAATTTGTCCATTCCAATCCACAAACCACACTCTAAGCATCTCGCGGTCCCATTGGGCCACATAAACCGCATTACCGGTAACAGTTGTATTTGGTACTGGGGACCATCCGGCAAATATCCAACCAGTTACATTGGTCACTTCAGGTGCTTCGGGAGTAAGATCACCATAGGAGAGATTATCAGTGATTTGTTCATAAAAGGTACCCTGTGTACCCGGCTGATAACTCACACTATATCGAACATTTTGTTCCCATACCGCATACAACACTACATTATCAGCTATGGTAAAGGTTGAATCAACAAGGCACTCGAGAGTGTTGGCATCAGAACTTGTGGCCCAGCCAAGGAAAGTATAGCCAGTGCGACTCAAACTATTTGGACCTAACACAGTCACCTGACCTCCACTGCTATAAGGACTGTTACTGTCTATGGGTTCAGTTCCGCTTGTGTGACCATTACCATTGTAGGTAACAGTGAATTGTTCCACAGGAACCTCTTTGAGCCAATTAGCAATCAAAACAATATCACCAACCGTACCTGCTGGAACACTAAAATCCCGTATGATATCAACAGTTTGGCCAGTACTATATTGCACCGTCCAACCCAAGAAGACATAACCCGCTCTTGTCGGGTCAACAATAGCAAGCGGTAAACTCTGCAGAGTATACAAAGAGGGGTTACCAGCCACATCGACCCCACCATTCAACACATAAGAAATAGAATAATTATGCACCACAGAATCCCAAGTAGCCGTCAAAGTAACATCACCATAAGAACCAACAGGAATCTCATAACCAATAACACCCAACACAGAAGAACCACCAGAAAAAACAACATCCCAACCAGCAAAAACAAACACACCAT
>NZ_WRFL01000035.1:0-25223 GCF_009778815.1 Candidatus Bathycorpusculum sp. | reverse complement strand
TACACCGTTTAGCTCCTAAAAAATGTATAAATAACACTATTTGTGCCATTAACTACGATTGTTACATAGCGCCAAAATATCTACGATAACATTAAGAGACTCAAAAAAGAAAAAGGGTTAAGCGAAAAAATCTGTTGATGACGATGTCGCCATAGGAATGTTAGCGCGAATCCCACGCCCACACTTTTTGCAAATAAAAAGAACAAAATACAAACTTATAAAAATACAATATTCCACAAATAACAGCCATAAATAATCATAAAATAAAAATAAGGTAATAAAATTACCTTTTCGTAGCCTTGGTCTTCTTGCGAATTACAAAAATAAAAAGCACTGCCACAACTGCAACTACGACAACAACTACCCCTACACCTATCACCCAAAGAGAAAGGTCTGGAGAAGCATTGGTTCCCATTTGTATACCCAAAGCATAGATGGACTTGTCCCATGAAGTTATGTAAACCAACCCATTTGACACTGCTGGAGAAGCCGTTATTTTACCAGTTTCATACAACCAAACTTTTACGCCGTTAGTTGCATTTAAGCAGTAGAAATTACCAGCCCAATCACCAACATATAAGTAGCCACCCACTACAACAGGAGAAGAATAAACACCATCAGGAGTGTCATAACGCCATACTTTATGTCCGGTTGTTGCATCTAAACAATAGATGTTTTTGTCCGTGTTTCCTTCAAGTATGCCCGAACCGATGTACACATACCCCTCAACAACAGCAGGAGAAGAATCAACTATGCCTTGCACTTGACAACTCCAAACCATTGCACCCGTTTGAGCATCTAGACAGTAAACAGAGTTATCTTGTGAACCAATGTAGACATAACCATTGACAACTGCAGGAGAAGAGAGAACTGCGTTACCTGTGGTATAGCTCCATATTTTTACACCATTCATTGCGTTTAGACAGTACACGTTATGGTCAGCGGATCCAATGTAGAGTTTCCCATCAACTACTGCTGGTGATGAATCAACTATTCCACCAGTTGAGAAACGCCAATTCTTAAGACCAGTCAGTGCATCTAAGGAGTAAACGTCTCCATCCCGTGAACCAACATAAACAGAACCATCGGCTACTGCTGGAGAGGAGTGTATACTATCGCCTGTTTGGCAAGACCATATCGCATCACCCGAAGAAGCATCTAAACAATATACATAATGGTCATAGCTTCCAAAGTAAATACGACCGTTTGCAACTGCAATAGACGAACTTATTGCTGACTGATCAGGCATTGAATGTACCCAAATCTGAGACCCATCAACAGCATTTAGGCAATACACTTTGCCATCGTTACCTGCAACATATATTCGGCCATCAACAATAGCAACAGAGGAATCCAAAGGAACTCCAGTTTCCAATTTC
Organism: Candidatus Bathycorpusculum sp.; assembly: GCF_009778815.1. Lineage (NCBI taxonomy): Archaea > Thermoproteati > Candidatus Bathyarchaeota > Bathyarchaeia (SeqCode) > Bathyarchaeales (SeqCode) > Candidatus Bathycorpusculaceae > Candidatus Bathycorpusculum > Candidatus Bathycorpusculum sp. Next base: position 23,844 of record NZ_WRFL01000035.1, on the reverse strand, counting down.
CAAACTACATCAGCACTTGTTGCCGGCACTGTAGATGACACACCACTATGACTTAAATCACCTCGAAACATCGACCAATCATCAACTGACGCTACAACTGGCCCTACGCCCAAAAAAAGGGGCACTATCAGAATTGCTAAACATAAAAGATACACTATTGCGAGTTTTTTCATAATCACACATCCGATTTATCCCCCATCATTTAGGGGGTTTCTTATATCGCTTTTTGTTACTTCAATTAAGCTTTCAATGGGTAAACCGCTGTATTGAGTTTTGCTGATTTCTTTATTTTCACCACAATTTTGACGTTAAATCCTGTTTGTTTATTTTAAGGCAGTAATCTTTATGCAGAGCTCGTTACTCAATAAAAAACAGACAACACTAAAACTTAAAACAAGAAAAAGGGATTGTTATGCGAAAAGAAACTTGCTGATGGCGATATATCCATCAGCTATGGGTCGAATCCCACCCCCTGCACTGAACATCAGTTTTTTACTTGCTTCAGGGGTTTTCAAGGTCAATATTTCGACAAAATTGGATCAACTCAATTCTTGTTACAGCATCGCAAGAATTTTAACGCATAGTTCTGGTAATCCATGTGGGATTTGGAGTTTAACTTCATGGAAATTGTGTATAATTTATAGGTGTGAAGCCCGTCGAGGTGGATGGAAGGTTAAATCAAAAAACAATATTTAGGGGTCGATTGAATGCGGATATCGGTTAAAAGAAATATATTGCAAAGGGGTATCTAAATGGTTAAAAAACAGTGGGAGTTCATCAGCCATGACATGAATGGCATAAAAATTTTCGACCACCAAAATAAAACCTTAGTTACCATAACCATAAACCCCAAGGGCCTCGAATGCCAACACTGTGGAACAAATCAGTGTTCACATGTAGAATTCATGTTGACCCTGCCAGATATAGCAAAAACTGTTCGACAAAAAATTAAGGCAGGCTGGAACCTACCCGACCCCGACCAATAAACTGTGGTTTTACGGTTTAGTTTTTATTCTGGGTTGCTAACATTATTATCCATAGAGAGGTACATGGGTTGAATGGGAAACCACTTGCCAGTATAATTAGTGCTGGTATGACTAAATTTGGTAAACATGACGGTTTATTGACGCGTGAACTCTTTGCTGAAGCCGCTTCTGAGGCGTTTTCTCGTTGTCCCAAGCTTGAGCCTAAACAGGATATCAAGGCTATGTTTATTGGGCATATGGGTGAGGCTTATGAGCATCAGGGACATACGGGCAGCACTTTGGCGGATTGGGCGGGTCTTTCGGGCATCGCCGCTACACGTACTGAAGCGGCTTGTGGAAGCTCGGGTGTTGCTTTGCGCTCAGGCATTTATGCGGTTCTCTCCGGCTTAGCCGATGTAGTTATTGTAGGCGGAGTGGAAAAAATGACGCACCGAACCACTGCAGAAGTCACCGAATATCTAGCAATGGCCTCTGATTATCCCTTTGAGCAGTTTCACGGAATCACCTTTCCAGGACTCTATGCACTAATGGCCAACGCGCATATGGCTACTTATGGCACCACTGAGGAACAGATAGGTATGGTTGCTGTTAAAAATCACTACCATGGTAGCCTCAATCCTAAGGCGCATATGCAAAAAGAAGTTCCCCTCCAAAACGTTTTAGCCTCAAAGTATGTGGCTTGGCCGCTTAAACTCTATGACTGCTCTTTGATAACTGATGGTGCAAGTTGCATAATTTTAACAAAACCTGAACTTGCAAAAAAATACACTGACCAGCCCGTTCACATAGTGGGTAGCGGACAGGCCAGTGACACCATCGGGCTATATGAACGCCAAACTCTTACTTCGCTACATTCGGCCAAATTAGCCGTAAACGAAGCCTACACAATGGCAAACATTACCCCTAACCAAGTCAACCTCGCTGAGGTTCATGACTGTTTTACCATAGCAGAAATTATACATTATGAAGATTTGGGTTTCTGTGCTGTTGGTCAAGGCGGTAAACTCGTTGAGAGCGGCGCTACACGTCTAGGCGGAAACATACCGGTTAACACTAGCGGTGGTCTCAAATCCAAAGGTCACCCCGTTGGCGCCACAGGCACCGCACAAGCATACGAGATGTATTTGCAGCTCACCGGACAAGCTGATAGGCGTCAAGTTAAGGATGCAGAAATCGGGTTAACCCAAAACATTGGCGGCTCAGGTGCAACTGCAGCTATACACATCTACCGGAGAGATAACTAATGAGCACTGAATCGTTTACGATTGAGCAATTCTACAAATTCCTCTCAACCAACCAGTTAATGGCAGGAAAATGCACCAAATGCGGAAAAATACATCTACCCCCAAGACCCCTCTGCAGTGAATGCTTCTCCAAAGAATTCACCTGGACCCCCATCTCAGGAAAAGGTAAACTCCTCACATACACCATCATCCACGTAGCACCAACACAATTCCAAGCACAAACACCCTATGCTGTGGGTATTGTTGAACTCGAAGAAGACCTAAAAATTCCAGGTATGATACAAGACATAGCACAAGAACAACTAAAAATTGGCATGGAGCTAACACTGGCTTTTGACACTGCCGAGTTGACTCAAAATTGGCCAACCTGGCCCCGCTACCACTTTATTTCCCCAAAACCCTAATTTTTTAGGGTCTGCCTAAGGGTAGTAAATACCTGGTAAGGACTTTTAATCAGGTAAACTCAAATTTTCAGGGGGAGCAAAGATCTTACAACAAACTCTCTAAGCAAACTAAGGCTTCTTTTTTGATTAATTTTTTGGCGTTTCCTTGTTTGATATGATGCTTATTGTAGCTCTTTGGGAAAGATTTTTGTTATCCAAATAATATTCATAGACGGATGTAAAATGGCTATTGAACAATTCACTGTACAGGCAACACTGCCCAATGTTTTAATCATTGTGACCGTGGCTCTGATAGTTAGTGGCATTGTTCTGTTAGGCGCAAATAGATTATTGCGCAACCGGCTAAAGGATCGTCAAGTGTATGGAAAGATGATTGTGGGCATAGGCATAGGTGTGAATTATCGTTTCCCAAAACTATTTCGCTAGTTGGTTTTGTTTTGGGTTTCATGTTTGTTCACCATTTAAATGTCTTTGTTGCTAGTCCGATCCAGACTTCAGGCCGCATTTTACGGATAAAAGCTTGACTTAGAGTTTCCGCTATTTCAAGGTTAAGCGCTCCATGAGGCTTCTCCTCATTATACCACAAAAGCCTATCCTCTAAATTAGAGAACCAGTCACGATGATGGATGTAGAGATCATCCATTTTTCAACTTTCCCGTTGGTCTACGGATGATTACACCGCAAAGAATCTGCGTTATGCCTTGTTTTTTTAGATACAATTCAAACTCGTGCTCCGCATGACCTTTGGCATCCCGCAGATTAGCATAAAACTCTGAGCCATGATCAGTCACCACAGCCAAAATAGGGTAGAGATCACCTCTTTTTGAGCCTGCCTTAAAACTATAAGTGCATTTTGAGTAGTTTTGTGATCAAATTCACCAGCCGCCAAAACCTTTCTAGAAGTATCATCTAAAACAGTAAAGATATCTGCCGTCTTTACAATAATGATAGTCCATATGCACTAAAGATAGCGAATGGGTTTGTTCGTAGCGTATCCAGGGTTTTCTGCGTTTTTGTTTAACTGCTTCATGCTCTGCATAGCCTAATTCAAGCAAAACCTGATGAATTATACGATGAGAAATATGTATGTGATACTTGAAGTTTATCTTTTTCTCCAGATACACAGCATTACATCGGGTTTTTTCGTATTGTTGTTTGATTAGGTTTTTCCATTCTTGGGAAATTTCTGTTTTGGGTCTCCCGCCAGCCTTTTGTTTTATTTGGGGTATTTACCTGTTAGTTGATATTGTTTGTAGACTTGTTGAAATCTTCTCTGAGAAACACCCAGATACATCGCGGCACACTTACTTGTCACCTCACCTAAACCATAATGACGCAGGCACCAACTCAATTGACGCCGATTCACTAACTTAGCCCTACCACTTACAGGAATCGAACTAGCGAAATAGTTTTGGGAAACGATAGGCATAGGTGTGAATAGTAAACATATTATGGCGCTCATAGGGGTATTTCTAATAATAATTGGCGGCATTTTGGGCTGGGCTGTAGTAGTTCAGCATCACCGTCGATTGTGACTGTTGGTGAAGGGTACATAAACGTTGAATCCCACAGCTTTGATTACATTGGATCAATTTTTCGCATCCAAAGCAACAAAAATGTTACCTCGGAGGAGATTGCTAGGTCGTTTATTGGTCAAGTAGGTTCAGGCAACCTTATTTACACAGGCAATACTCAACTGAGTTTGATAATACCCGCATAGGTATGTACACGCTGGGCAATGGAGCTACCGCCTATGTAGCATCAACTAATACTACAAGTCTTGTAGTAGAGTTAAAAATGGTGAATACCTCATTGTTGGAACATCAGATACCCAAGCACTTGCCAATAGCTTCGCACAAAACGTTCATCCACTACAAGAATAATATCTAACTGTTATGATGGTAAAAGGTGTTTAGATGTCTGTTTGTGTTGTGTCGTGTAGTGTACTCAAAGGTGAGCTTTTACAGCTTAGAGCCGAGGGTAAGTTAGATGCTGAATTGGTTTTTGTGAGTAAAAATTTTCATGTCGATTATGCTCAGCTGGAGAGTAATCTTCGGCGGATGCTTGAGCATACCAAGCGGCGATTTAATGGCCGGATTGTATTGGTTTATGGTGAGCTTTGCTTGGGGCAATCGGGTGAGATGGAGCAGTTGGCTCGTGAGTTGGGGGTTGTTAGGGTGAATGCATTGAATTGTATTGATTGTCAACTTGGGGGTAGAGGCCGCGCTTTGGAGGCTGATCCGGAGCAGGATTTGATGTTTATGGGGCCGGGTATGGTTGAGTTTTTTGCCGATATGAAGCGAAACCTTTTGCAACAGGGTATGGACGAGACGGCGTTTAGGGAATTGTTTAGCGGCATCAAAGGTCTGGTTCTTTTAGATACTTGTGGGAATAAAGCAAAGCTTTTGGAGGATCTATCTGCGTTGGGTATGGGTCTTGAGGTAATAGAGGTCCGAGAAGTGGGTTTGGGTGGGGTTTTGCGGGTTGTTTTAGATGCTATTGAGCGGGGTTAGGGTTTTGGCGAGGTAAAGCCGCCTGACAAGTTCAGATTTTTGTTTAGTTGGGTTTTGTGGTTTGTTTGGTTTGGGTGGATCACCGTAAATATTAAAGAATGCGACAGACAATACTGATACCTATTGTGGAGTGGCCTTGGTTGACTCAAACTCTTGGTGATTCGGTTCCTGTATCTCAGGCTGAGAAGCGGGTTGAGGATTGGAAATCGCGTCTGATTGATTTATCTCGCAAAAATAATTTGCTCTATTTCCGTAAAACTAGGCGAGGTAATCATAGCATTACTCAGCCTGAAGCGCAAAAAATTTTCGATACTTTGGTGGTAAAGAATGGGCGTTTAGAATTCTATATGCCCGCTGTACCCAAAACGGACAAAACAGAACAAGTTGAAGAGAAGCCTAAAACAAAGGGCCGCGCAAAGAAGACGGATAACAAAACTAAGGGGGATCTTTCTGCTGTTGATTCTGAAATGGATGTTAAAGCGGTAAAATCTTCGAATAGAGCCGCTGTTATAGCTGGGGAAGAGGCAGTGGTGGTTTCTAAGCGTCCGGGTGTTAATCAGCTGGTTTTAGGGGATAAGTTGGGTGCGGGTGAGGTTGATCGGGCGCTTAAAGCTTTGGAACGGCGTTCGCTTTTGGATTATCGGGAGCGGGGTGTGCGTATTTTGTATGCGGCGTTTGGGGTGCTAAATTGGGTGGATCTAGAAACGCAGGAAAATGTTGTTTCGCCATTAGTTTTGGTGCCGCTTGAGATCGGTAAAGAAACGCGCCGGGCGCCCTATAGTATTGCGGTTCCTCCTGTGGAGGATGAGGCGGTTCTAAATCCGGCCTTAGCCGCTAAACTCTACAATGATTATCGTATAGAGTTGCCGCCTTTGCCTGAGGATTGGGAAGGTCAAACCCTTGCGGAGTATTATCGTCAGATTGAGACTGCAGTAGCCAAGTTTGGTTGGAAAACAGAGAGCTCCATTGATTTAGGGTTATTCTCTTTCCAAAAACTGGTCATCTACAAAGATCTCGATACCAACATGCCTACTGTGACTCAGCATTCTCTTGTGCGTGCCATTGCGGGCTTTAAAGAAGAAGGTCTTATCCAGACGGGGTTGCCTGAGGAAAAAGATGTAGATATTGTGGAGGTGCCCGCTAAGACCTATCAGGTTTTGGATGCTGATAGTAGTCAGCGGTTAAGTATACAGTATGCTTTGCATGGGCAGAGTTTTGTAATGAAGGGCCCACCCGGTACAGGTAAGAGTCAGACAATTGCCAATATTATTGCGGAGTGTATTGCTAATGGTAAGAGTGTGCTGTTTGTTAGTGATAAAATGGCGGCTCTTGAGGTGGTGTATAAACGGTTAAGTGAGGTTGGGTTAGCGCATTTTTGTTTAGAAATGCATAGCAGCAAAGCCAACAAACAGCAAGTGGTTGCAGAGCTCAAACGCAGTCTAGATGAGAATTTAGTACCGCGCAAATTGCCCTCAAGTCATGATTTTGACCGCTTATCGGCATATAGAACCGCTCTAAATGGGTATGTTTTGGCGATTCATCAGAAGCGGCAGTATTTACAGCGCAGTGCCTATGAGGTACTAAGTATTATCTGTAGCTTGGAACGCGTGCCCTTTATCCCTGTGGGACTTAGCGGACTCTCAACGCTAACACCGCAAAAAATGCGCGAACTAGAAGAGCTAGTTAGTCACCTAAGCAAAGTTTGGGCGGTTGTTGAAGAAGAGGATTTCCCCTGGGTAGGCTACCGCGCCGACAAATACAATCTAGAAATCCGAAGCGAAGTCCTAACTGCTCTGGAAAATATTAATCAAACCCTGCGTGAACTCGAGTTAGAAACCGAGGATTTCTCAGCTAAAATAGGCATATTTCCCCCTGAAAATTTTGCACGCATCCAATGGTTATTAGATGTGGGTAATATACTCTATGAAAGCCCAAAACCCGAGCAACGCTGGCTACTAAACCCCCTAAATAAGCTCTTAGCAGAGGCTAAATCCTATCTGGAAATTACCACCTGGATTAAAACAACACGCACAAACCTCATGGAACGCTACACACCAGCACTCTTTGAGTTGGTCTTGACCCGCTCACAAGAACTTCAGCAGGCAGTAGCCAATGTAGGTAAAGCCACCGGAACAGCTGATTTGGCGCAAAGTGAATTATTAGCCAAGCGCGAAAAATTCTTAGCGTATCTTAAAAGCATGATGATAACGGTGCGTAAATGCAAAGAAACCGCCCATTCCTTAGCACCCATGCTGGGCTTAGATGGCACTGAGTTGACTATTGGGCAGCTAAAGCAACTATCACGTATGGCGTATCTGTGTTTTGCAGATGATAAACCTGAACCGCAGTGGTTTAACAAAGAATACCTCCAAGAAGTCACCCAAACAGTCGACAAAACCAAGCAACTCTATGACGAACACAGCCAGCTAAAGAGTAGATTAAGCGAAACCTACAGCGAAAACCTCTACAAACTTGATCTAGATGTCTTAATTGAGAAATACAGCGGCCCCTATCAAGGCGGCATAAAACTCTTTAACAGTGAATACCGCAATGACCAAAAACGAATCGCCCAAATCACCCATGAAAACAAAGTTCCCAAAACAGTGTTACAAGACTTAATTGATGCACGGAAAGTTAACAAATTATCCAAAAAAATCACTGATTCCGCACAAGACGTTCAAACCCTGCTGGGACACTACTACCACAAGAGCAAAACCGACTTTAAAGGCGCACAAAAAGCCATAGCACTCACCGAAGAAATCCAAAAACTAAACTGGGCCACCACCATCCCCGAACCCCTGCTAAAAATCCTCACAACCCCCGCACACCCTGCACCGATGATTAAAAACTTGGGCGAAGACCTCCAAAACATGATAACGAAATGGGAACAACAAACCAAAGAATTTGACGCACTCCTGCCCAAAGTAATTCCAAAATCTGAACACCCCCTAACCGAAACAGTACTACCCATATTAGAGAGCTGGACAACTGAAACCGAGAAACAACTAGCCGTTTTGGCCAATCTAACCACCCAAACCCTAACAGTAGTAAAGGTGGAACCTAAAAATTATCAGCAGTTCATTGGGGATCTCAGAGATGCGGAGGATATTCGTAAAAAAGAAGCCCAAATTGTAGCCGAAAAAGCCCAGTTGCAAGAAAAATTTGGAACCCGCTTCCAAGAAATGCAAACCGACTGGCAAGACATCGTCACAGTATTGGAGTGGGTACAAAAAATACAAATCATGTTTGGCGACATACCCGTACCGGAAGCCTTTGCTGAGCTTGCCGCCCAAGGACCCAACGCCGCACCTTCAAACAAAGACTTGATTACAAGACGCGATAACGCTCTGGGCGTATTGACAGATTTTGAAAACCGCTTTGAATCTGAGATGCACTATCAAAACCAAAAACTCGTAGACTGCGACATCCAAATTATTGAAGAGCGCATAAGCAGTCTTCGCGACCGAGTCGATGATCTCCAAGTCTGGATCGACTACAAAGACACCAAAACCCGCTTCACACTACTGGGTCTGGACCCCTTCTTTGAACGCTTAGTGGAACAAAAACCCCCAGCGGTGGATTTAGTTATTATTTTCCGCAAAAGCGCCTACCAAGAATGGATAAACAACCTCTACAACGAAGACCCCCAACTAGGCAAATTCCGCAGAGAAAACCACGAACAACTCATAACAGACTTCAAAAAACTCGACCACGACCTCATCGGACAAACCTCCGCCATGGTCATCGACGCCGCAAACAGCCGCAAACCCCAAGACATACTCATCCAAGCCGCAGACGCCGAAGCAGGCATCCTCTCCAAAGAAGCCGCCAAAAAACGCCGCCTCATGCCCCTGCGCATGCTCTTCCAAAAAATCCCCACCCTACTAGTCAAACTCAAACCCTGCCTACTCATGAGTCCCATCACAGTCAGCCAATTTTTACCCTCCGACATAAAATTCGACTTAGTGCTCTTTGATGAAGCCTCCCAACTAGTCCCCGAAGACGCCATAGGCGCCATCTACCGCGCCAAAACCATAGTAGTCGCAGGCGACAACAAACAACTACCCCCAACATCATTCTTCCAAAAAAACCTCCTAGACGACAAAGACTGGGACGAACTAACCGACGAAAGCATAGAAGTCTTTGACAGTATCCTAGACGAATGCCTAGGCATCGGCCTACCCGTAAAAACCCTAAAATGGCACTACCGAAGCCGACACGAGGGTCTGATCGCATTTAGCAACCACCGCTTCTACGATGATACCATGATAACCTTCCCCTCCGCCAAAGCCGAAACCGACAGCCTAGGCGTCAAACTCGTCTATGTTCCAGATGCAATCTATGACCGAGGCGGCAAACGCAACAACCCAACCGAAGCCGAAAAAGTCGCCGATTTAGTCTTTGAACACTTCAAAACCTACCCCAAAAAAACCCTAGGCGTAGTCACCTTTAGCATCGCACAAATGGAAGCAATTGAAGAAGCCATAGAACGCCGTCTAAAAGAACACAGCGAATTTGAACCCTTCTTCAAAGAAGACCGCATCGACGGCTTCTTTGTCAAAAACCTAGAAAACGTCCAAGGCGACGAACGCGACGTCATCTTTTTTAGCGTAGGATATGGCTATGACCAAAACGGCCAAATAACCATGAACTTCGGCCCCCTCAACAAACCCGGCGGCGAACGCAGACTAAACGTAGCAATCACCCGCGCCAGAGAAAAAGTCGTAATCATAACCTCCATCAAAGGCTCAGACATCGACCCCGAAGTACAAACCATAGGCATCCAAACCCTGCGCACCTACCTCGAATACGCCGAACAAGGCATAGAAGCACTCAACAGAATCAAAACCAAAGAAGGCACATACGACTCAGCCATAGATGAAGACGTCGCCAATGAAATCAAAAAACTCGGCTATGACATAGCACTCGAAGTAGGCTGCAGCGGCTACAAAATCGACATAGGCGTCATTGACCCCGTAAACAAAGGCCACTACCTCCTAGGTGTGGAATGTGATGGATACACCTACAAATCCAGTAGCAGCGCACGCGACCGCGACCGCCTCCGAGAACAAGTTCTTCGCCAACTAGGCTGGCGTATTCACCGCATATGGGCACCTGCCTGGGTTGCAAGACGCGACAGTGAAATCCGCCGACTCAAAGAAGCCATCGAACAAGCCCAAGTCCAACAAATAGAAAAAGACGCCCAAAAACCCCCAAGCGCACCCCTAACAGATGTGCAAAAAAACCAGTATGGCGGCATCGAAAAACTAGGCGTTCCCTACAAAGTCCACCCCCTCAAAGCAACCTACAATCCCTACATCAAAGCCCAAACCGCTAAAACAAGTGTGGATAGCCGGGTTAAAAATGAGTTCCATTTCCCTGAAAACCGTGAAAACCAAACTAAACTCTTAGCTGAGCTCATAGCCAACGAGGGACCTATCCACTTTGATTATGCTGTGGGCCGATTGGCCGCAACATGGGGCATAAAACAAATAACCCCTAAAATTAACCATGCCGTCAAAGAATCGCTAAACGACCTCTTACGCCAACAAAAAGTCACCATCAAAGGCAGCTTTTTGTGGCCGGCTGGACTCAAAGAAACCCCCATACGCATACCCATGCAGGGCGTTCCTGAATCGAAGCGTAAACCCCAATACATCACCCCCGAAGAAGTTGAATCCGCCATGAAACAAGTAGCCCAATATGCTCTGGGCATAAGCGATGAATCATTGATTAGCGAAACAGCTAAAGTCTTTGGGGTGAGCCATGCCACAGAGGAAGTAAAAACGGTCTTCTTTGAGGTACTTAAGCGGCTGATAAGGGAACGTAAATTGGTCTGTAGCGAAGACGGTGTAGTAACCGTCGCTTAATTTTTTTCGCTTTCTATTTTTTTTATTAAATTCGGCAGATCAATTAACGAGGTTATGATATAGTTTGCGCCGCTTTTTATCAGCTGGTCTTTAGTTGAGATGCCGCTAGGAAAACCAACCGCACGGATTTTGAGCGTTTTGGCACTTTGCATATCTATTACGCTATCACCCACAACCAGCACTGACTCTGGATGGGTGTTTAATATTTCTATTACCTTGGTGTGCTGTTCGATGTCGGGTTTAACCCGCTTAACTCCATCTCGTGTAATTGCAACCTCAATGTAGTCTTTGATTTTAAAGCGGTCTAGAAGATAGTCGGCGTATGTTTTGCTACTATTGGTACATAAGCCCAATTTGATGTTCATTTTTTTGAGTTCTTTGAGTGTTTCAAGAGCGCCGGGCATTAGACTGGTGAGTGCTGAGGATTCTTTTTCGTATTTTTGGACTATGGCTAAACTTTGTATTCGCACCTCTGAGAAGGCGTCGGGTTTACCGTTGTTTTTAAAGTAAAGCTCAGCTTTGTCTAACATGTCAAAAATGCTTTCTTTAACCTGTAATACTGAGAGCGGAACGCCTACTCTTAGAAGGTATTCTCTGACTTCGCCACGCAGAGCCTTGTAGTCTAGATTAAAAGTGACTAGGGTTCCATCTAAATCGAATATGACTGCTTCAATGACCATGGGATCTGCTCCGTTTATTTGCAGAGTCGAATCTACATCCGCTAAGAAAATATACTTTCCGGTTACTGCCCATATAAGGCAACCAACTGATTAGATAGTTTGTTAGAAGTGCTTTCACTGGCGCTTGTCCACGTTACCCGCTTAATGACATATTTAGGCCTCCCGAGCATATGTAATATAGGACAGGATTCCGGTAAAGGGGTTTTATACGTGCATCGTAAGCAACAGCAGTGAAAGCAACACAAGGTTGTTCTAGTTCTTTTTTTAGGTTGTGTATAGGAAAATGTAGAATTTCCGCGACTAAAGAAAGCTATAGTGCGCGGTTATTTTTTGCGTTCGGCGATTATTCCGCGGCATTTATCTGCGTATTCGCAATATTGGAGACATACCGCGTTTTCGTCGGGGCGTTTCCATTCGGCTCCGCAACTGGGGCAGGTGGTTTTGTCTTCATCGGTCCAGATTTCTATTTCTGATCCGCAGACATGGCAATTAATGTAGGCGGGTTTGGGTTGAAGCAGATCGCGTAGTCCGGGGCAGGTTTGGGGATTTTTTTCGATTGGGTTAGAGCTCAACTATGTCACCTCCGATTTTGATTTCGAGCACTTTTAGCGGGATCTGTTTTGCTGAATCTGTTAATGCTTTGTTGATGGCCCATTTGAGGCCGCTACAACAGGGTACTTCCATATGTAGCACTGTTAGGCTTGCAATGTTGTTTTTGGTTAAGATATCGGTGAGTTTTTCGGCGTAGGCGCGGGCGTCGTTGAATTTGGGGCAGCCTATAACGACGCGTTTATTCGCCATATGGGCATGGAAGTTTTTGAGCGCGACGGGTGCGCAATCAGCGGATAGTAGCAGATGTGCGTTTTCAAAGAAGGGGGCTTTAGCTGGGACGAGTTCGAGTTTTATGGGCCATTGGGGTGTTTGAATTGTTGAAGGGCAAAGGGTAGGGGTTGTTTGGTTGTTTTTGTTGAGGTGTTGGTGAACTTCTTGTTGGTTGAAGGCTTCTGCTTCGCGTTCTGTTATGGTGATTGCGTTTTTTGGGCAGTCGCCTAGGCATGCGCCTAATCCGTCGCAGTAGGTGTCTTTGACTAGTTGGGCTTTGCCATTTATAATTTGTAGAGCGCCCTCGGCACATTTGGGGATGCAGGCTCCGCATCCGTTGCAGAGGTCGGGGTTTATTTCTACGATTTTTCTTTTCATGGGGTTTCCTCTTTTAGGCATGCTCCGCCTGTGGGGCAGAAGTTTTGTGCGTGGTTTTCTATGGCGGCAAAGATGGGGGTTAGGGTTTGTTTGTTTGCGGTGTAGATGTGTTGTTTGCCTTTTTTTTGGATGGTTATGATGTTGCATTGGAGCAGGGGTTTTAGGTTGTGGCTTATCATGCTTTGTTCTTGGTTTAGAATTTGGGCGAGTTCGCTTACGCTCATGGGTTTGGTCATGAGTTGTTCGAGTGCGGCGAGGCGGGTGGGGTTGGCTAGGTTGGTAAAGAAGCGGTAGCAGATTGTTGTGAGGCTTTTTTTCATCCATCTCTCCTCCACATCGCATGAATAAAAATTCATATGAATATTTATTCATATAAAGCTGCTGGTACAAACCACAAAAAACAAAAAGCCAACAATAACAATAACAACATCAAAGCAACAGCTACAGATTATAATTTGTAGCGATCAAAATCAGTTGAACCCATATCAGGTGTAACAAAATAGAAAATCATACCACAAGCCTGACATCTAACTTCTTGATTACGCAACCGCTCAACACGCAAAGAACCACATTTTGGACAATGCATACTAGACACTCCTTGGGGTCTGTCGTTTTTCATTCTTCATCTTTCCCAATCAGACTGGGACGGCGACATCATCCCCCGCAAATAACACCTGCCCAGTCCGATTTAAGGATTATAGAACAAACCAAAAAAATAAACCAAACCAACCCTGCAGACAAAACAACCAAAATAATCACGCCTCAGTTACTACGGCAATACTGAAAACCAAACAGGCGTTGTCCGCAACCATTTTAAGGTTCTGGGCCTTGATGTAGGCTGAAAAGCAATGTCCCGACAAGCTACTCAGCGAAAAAGAATAATTGGTATTATTGCAGTAGCACTCATAGTAATAGTCACAATTTTTGCCATACTGGGTTATCTTACATTTATCGAGTGGATCTTGGCCGATGTTGTAATAGCGGCAATAGCCAACATACTCCTTAGAAAATTCAGCAACTCTTCAACCTAAGCTAGCACATCAACAAAAATAGATCGCTAAGCAGAATTGGGGTAGTTATTGTTGTTGATATTTGGGGTTTCGGGATTCTCGCATCCAGAAATCGGGATCATCAACATCAATAATTTCAACTTGGATGACATTGGCCGGGTTAGTGAGATATTTGCGGAATTTTGTGGGTAACTCCGGTTTGGATAAAAGCAACATGCGGGATGCCTCCAAATTTTCAGCAGTTTTTTCGGTTTTTTTGTTGGGGTAGCCGTTATACTTGATGCTCTTGCCTTCAATGATAGCTTGATCAAAAGCTGCTTTGCTGCACTGAATAAATTTTCCATCTTCACGTATGAACCAGAAGGGACCGGCTGGATTTTTAGGCATAACTATCAGGCATATCGGGTTGGGAGAGCTAATTAACGTTTTGCCAAAAAGAGAGTCTCAGATTCAAATGTTAGCACCAGTCATCAGGTAATACCTGTCCTTACGTGCAATTATCTTCATCGACAACATAGAGAAAACAAAAGAAGTTTAAAAATCCGCCCATACAAAAAAAGCAATTGACCCAACTCAACTCTCAAACACCAGAACCCCTCTGCAGGTTATTGTGAAGCGATGAGAATAGTTTTAGATGGTATCGGGGTTAGTCGCTTGATTTTGCTGTTGATAGGCGGTGTAGAATTTGGAGCTGAGCTGAGGTTGATGGTGAAATAAAAACGGAAGAAGAGACAAAACGAGACTTTGTTTAGCTTGTCTGGGTTTTGCTCTTGTGGGCTTTTTTAGCCTTTCTTTTTTCGTCTCTCTCTTTTTTGGTTAACGGCTTTTCTTTTTTAGGCATCAGGTTTAGCTCCGAAGATACCATGCGATATGATGCTTTAAATAATTTTCCAATTTTAGCTGTATTCTCTAAACGTATGTCCGCATTTTGTGCATCTCATAAACTGAGTGGTGGCTTCATCACCGCCACGGGTCTGCACCTGCCAAACATAGACCATATTGTTGGTGCATTTTTCGCATTTCATTTTTATGGTCTGCATGGGGGTGATTTGTTGATCTTGTTCACTGATTATGGTCATGAAGGGTTTGGGTTTAGGCTGGATGACTGCGCCGGTGCGGGCTTCTGCTTTTTTATCGGTTGGTTCTTTGGTAAAGCTACATTTTGCGCAGCTAAGCACAAATGCGTTGCCGTCGCCGGTTTTTTTGGGTTCAAGGCGTGAACCGCAGTTGGGACAAAATTCCAATCTAAAATTTCCTCTCTCTTTTTCAGTTAATTAGCCAGCCATTAATAATAATGTTTCTTTTCTTCTGAACAAAAAAATGTGAACATCAGTACAATAAATGGTTGCAAACCGTTCAGTTTGTGGTGCGTTGTTTTTGTAGCGTCGGGTTGTACGCTATTGGATGATGAGGGGTCTTTGTTGAGGATTGGGATTGTTGTTGTGGTTGTGGTGGCGTCGTTTTTTTATCAGCGCAGTCGATAGCAGGCTGGCGGCAGTTATCATTGAGGTAATTATGGCTATTTCGGTATAGTTTACTTTGGCGGTTCCGCTGGTCTGTGGCGCTATGGGAGTTGTTTGGCTTGAGGGTTGAGCGGTTTCTAGGGGTGTTTGGATAGGGGTAGCAAGGGGTTTTATGGTGGTATTAGTGGGGGTTGTTTGGGTAATTTTGGTTGCTGTTGGTTGAGGTATTGTAGCAGGTGTGGGTTGTGGTATAACGGAAGGAGAGGGAGTTGGGTTGGGTGTTTGGGTGGGTATGTCTGGTGTTGGTGTTGGGCTAGGTGTGGGCGATTGAGTTGGAGTGGGTGTTTGTTGGGGGGTTATTGTGGTGGTGGATGTGGGAGTTAGAGTTGATGTTGGGTTGGGTGGTGGGGTTGGGGTTGTTTGTGTGTTGGTTTTTATTTGGTAGGTGACCCCTGGTTTTAGGGTTCCAAATATTGTGTTGCTTCGGGGATGGGGGGTGAGGTGGTTCCAGCGGTCCTCAGATGCAGTTATGGTTGTTGAGGTAAGTGTTGTCCAAGTTAGGCCGTTGGTGCTTGTGAGAATTTGGGTGATGCCGTTTTGTGTTTCGGCACAGCTAGCAAAAATTAAAGTAGTGTTGTTTAGGTTTGTGGCGGACATGTAGGGCATGGCGCCGCCGTTGTCTGGGGGTGGAGTGTAGACAATTTGCGGGGTATAGGAGAGGAGGTTGGTGGTGGTTTGGTCGTCTTGGAAGCGGTGTATTTGGCAGATTCGATTAGGGTAATCTTGGCCGATATAGACATAGTTGTCTACAAAGGTCATGGCCAAATAAACCGTGCCCAGTGTAGTGTTTCTATCTACGACTATGGTCCAGGTTTCGCCTTGGTCTTTGCTTCGAAAAATTTTTTCGCCATCTCGGTAGGCGGCAGAAGGGGGAATTTCTCCGGTGATTACATAGAGATAACCATTGTTTGGGTTGTAGGCTATGTTGTGGAAGTGCAATACATTAGAGATGGTGGTGCCGATTCTTGTCCAATTTGTGCCGCCGTTTGTACTTTTTAGAATTTGGGGTTGGGCGGAGCCGTTGGTGTAGGTTATGGTGTAGAGATTACCGGCTTGGTCCTCAGTCATATCAATATAGAAAGATTCGCTGTGACTGGCATTGGTGTTTAGAACCTGAGTGAAACTAGCGCCTTTATTGGTTGAGCGATAGAGACCATTGGTGCCCCCGGCGCTGACAAAAATAAAATCACGCGAATCCACAAATACATTCCAAACATGCCCCGAATAAGCATTAGCTGAATCAAAAACCCCCCGGGAAGCGGTAAACAAATTGAAACGATGCCCCATTATCGGTGCTTTTCCACAACCCAAACAATCGATCACCCGCCCAGAGCACCCCAGCAGAATCAACATCATTACCCGCAAAACTCAAACTAGAATTTAACAAAGTAAACTCAAGCTCAGCTCTTACCAGGGGCATAGTTGAAAAAAATAACACATCCACAAAAAACAAAACCCCTAAAACATACCCAAAAGTTTTCCGAACAACCATTCAAACCACACAAACATAACAAAAAACAGAGACAACTAGCCCCTTTTGAGGCCAGAGTTAAAAAAGTCAATATCATCAAAATGTTACAGGAGGCATATAACCATTTTTAGAACCAGCTGTGAGCCAACGGCCCAACAAATACAAATAATCCAGCCGGTAGATTAAATTAAATGCTTTCTTGTAGCCAAGCCGTAAATTTTTCGTTTTTTATACAGTTACCCAGCAGACTATCGAGGCGTTTGCTGACTTTGCCGTCTTCAAAGAGAATAACTGTGGGCACCGCAACCACATTGTAGTCATCCCATAGGGGGCTGTCATAGTCGTCTAGGCGTACCTTAACTATGGGCAAGCTCAAATCCGCTGTTTTTGTCTCAAAAAATGGCATAAAGCGCATACAATGCGGACAACTAGACATGTAAAATAAACCCAAAACACGCTTAGCTTTACCAAGTTCTAAGTCAAACGCAGACTTGCTATCAACCACTACAACCATAAAGATCCATAGATTTAATCGGCCAGAGTTTGATAAATCTGTCGTTTAGATAGATAAGCGGACGACTAAAATAAGCCGCCACAAAAATAATAAACCGACATGAAACCCAAAAGCTACCGACGTGGATATCCAGTTGCCATACTCATAGGTATAGAAGAAACCCACGCCACACTCTGGCAGATCTTTAGCCAAGTCGCTAAACTCCAACAAACCCAACCCCTAAACGGAAACCGAAAAGACACAAAAAACCTCTACAACTTTCATGAAACCCTCATAAACGCACTCAGACCCACCTTTAAAACAGGTGTACAGAACCTTATAATCACCTCACCCCCAAGAACCAGCTATGCATCAGATCTCCAAACACACATAACAAACCACCACACCTGGCTACTCCAAGGCACAAACAAAGTCACCATCGCCCTAATGACAGGCTCAGCAGACACCCCCCAACAAGTCAGTGCACTAACACAAAAACCCATATTCAAACAACTAATTCAGACAAACACTGAACAAGAAACCGAGAACCTACTAGAACTCTTAGAAAAACGTCTCAGCACAAATAGCAACCTGGTATTTTTTTCATTAAACGAAGCCGAACAACTCATCTTAGATCCACAACTACCCAACAAACCCCGACCGGAATACCTGCTTTTGACCAATGAATTCTTAGAAGGCACCCGCCAAAAAAACCGAGTACACCGCCTCATGCAAATCGCCCAAAACAAACAAATTAAAACCCGCGTCATAAACGCCGAATCCAACGCAGGCCTCCGACTCACCCAACTAGGCGGCATTGTATGCCTAGCCAAAACAAACTAATAATCAGAGAAAACCACTCTGCCTAAGATCCTCAACAGATATCCGATCGGTATGCAACGCTGTTGCTACCAAAGCACCCTCCACACCCAACGCATTTAACTCAACCAAATCAGAAATACCGCGCACGCCACCACCAACATACACTGAGAGACCAGTTTGATCAATAACCCGCGTTAGAAAATTCGTGTCAACACCTTCTTGACTTCCCACACGGGCTAAATCCAGCACAATAACCTCTAAAACTCCCATCGCCTCAAACTCACCCAGTAACTGCAAAGGATCAATAGAGCGATCAACACCTAATTTACCCAAAATAGACCCATTTTTTAAATCCAAACTCACCACAACCCGATCGCCCCCAAACCGCTCCACAGCCTCAGCCACAAACCCCTTAGTAAGAAGAGTCTCAGTTCCGATGATAACTTTTGAAACGCCTTGCCTAAACAATCCCTCAACCCCCTCAAAAGAGCTAACACCCGCATCAACCATCAAAGACAACCCCAAAGAACCAATGCAACTATACAAATCAAACCCAAAAGAACCCATCAAGATAGCATCTAAATCGGCAAGATAGAGCGTGCTAAAACCCAAGGTTTTAAACGCGTCTGCAACCCTGATGGGATCGGTGGAACAAACAAGTGAGCTCTGAAGCGGCTGATACTCACTACGCATCCCACGTATAGCATGAACTGCAACACCATTCAAGATATCAATAACAGGTATAACTTTCAAACCTAACCACGATAATTTGAAACCTAATACAATAAAAACCTAACCATCCACCAAACATGATTCAAAGAATTCATCAACCAACCCAAACACTGATTGGAGGAGAAGGGAGCATAACAGACTTATGTTTCGCCGATGACTTAGTGGTTGGATGATGAGCACTAGAGCTAGAGCGCATGCAATGAATTAGCTCGACGGGCGAACTGACAAATAAAAGCTTATGTACTGACAAACAACAAGGGGTATTGACGGAGAAGACCTAGAATGCCCCGGTTTAGCAGAGAACCTTCCTACCCCTACAGCATAACGCTTCAGCAAAGAGACGAATTTGAGCAAACACACCAAGTGGCCAATGACTTCTTTAGTCACTTCAAAGAAAATGAACACACCTACTATGAGAAATCGATTGGGCTGACCCGTTTCTTTAATTGGCTGCGGGTGGTTAAACAAATTGATATATCTCCCGCGGAATTTCTCAACATGCATCTGCAAAAAAGAGCCTCAAATGATATTGAACAGCGGCGCTGGGCTCTGCGTTTGGCATTAGAGTATAGCCGTGATAATCCTGATCTAAAGGATAGGTCAAAAAATTACAAATATACAGCATTCTTTTTGCCCGTCAAACAGTTCTGTGACCACCACGAAACTCCGCTTACCACAAAGAATGGTTTCTTTCCCAAACGTGACCGCCGCAAATATCCAGAAATCCCCTTCACTGCAGACTTTGTACGTAAACTGTTGGGAAATCTTAACGCGCAACAGCGGGCTATATGTTTTTGTGAGCTTCAAGCTGGGCAAGCTATTCAGCAGGTGTTAGTTGATATGAATAAGCAGGCACGGCGGGTTTTTCGGCTTATCGACGAAGGGGCGGAACGGATCCGCTTTGATTTTGATGAGCGTAAGGGAAATGGGTTTAAGTATTTTAGTTTTATAAGCCGTGATGCTATAGAGGCGCTGCAGGTTTGGCGTCCAATTCGGCAAAATATCCTCGATAAGGCCGGCGTGAAGAGTGACTATTTATTTATAACTGAGCGGGGTAAACCGCTTGACTGCAAAACTTTTCATTGTGTTTTTCGTGCAACGCTGATACGTAAAAAAATGTATGATGGCCCCCGGTCTGTGCCCAGTCATGGTTTGCGTAAGTTCTTTGAGCAGGAGGCCTCTCCGCCTGAGCGGGGCATAAATAAAGGCTATATCACGTTTATGATGGGTCATAGTGAGGGCAAAGATAGTAATGGTGTGAAAGTTAGCCATCCCCTTGATGCTGTGGGCGGTGTCTATGATAATGCACCCTTTGTTTATCCTAGTGTTGTAGAAAAGCAATATGCCAAGCTTGAACCCTACATTAATGTGTATAGTGGTAAAGCGGCGTTGGCATTTGCGCTTTCTGCTGAAGATGGCAAAATGCTTGCAGGACTGCTAAATAAAATGAAAAATGGTAAACTCAAAATTTCGGTTACACCTTCTGAAGAGGAATACATGTAACCTCTTTTTTTATGGCCCCGGCATATATTGAAAAAACTTATATGAGATACCATTAATACACATTATACTAAATTAGGGGAAACTAACTATATGACCTACACAAGAATGAGCTTCAAACCTTACTTCGTTTTATTCGCATTCAACGGCTTCGGCATTGCCTTTGTTACATATTGGACACTATCGGATAACCGGTTTCAATCACCCTTTGGCATAGTCAGCTACATATTCTGCCTCTTGCTGTTTCTATTTTCCATTTCTATGACTATAAAAGGGGTTAAACTCGTTAAACATGCAAACAAACCCATAGACCAATGGAAAGAAGAGGAAAAAACTCAAAATACAGAGGCCGCACCATGAGCCGCACAAAAATAAACCCCTACAGCCTATATGCAATGGTAATATCCCAAATAGTCCTTTTAGCAATGATAATCTGCTTTACAATAACACAACACTCGAACCTATCAACCACTACACTAAGCATGTTCATATTTGTTGAAGCCTTACTTACACTAGTCATCATCACAGGCATAAAAACCATAAAAATCACTAAACAAAGAAACAAACTCATAGACAAATTAGAAAAAACTCAAAATACAGAGGCCACACAATGACCAGCACAATAAAAACCCACCCCGCTACTACATCATAATCCTAGCCAACATAATTGCTATAGCCGCAGTTATCTGCAGCACAATAATGTTTAGTCCCCACCTCTCAGCCGGTGATATAAGCTTCAACATATTTGCCCTGACCCTAAACCTAGCCGCCATCATCTACACTGTAATTGCCATAATAAGAGCTAAACAAAGAAACCAACACAGAGAACAAAATATAAATTTTCAGCAATCAAGCACATAATTTGAGAGGAAAAAGATCTGCGGCCCCTGCCTACTTCTCCTAACCCACAAAATGCAGGCGTCATCGTTTCAGCAGGACTTACCCGCAGCACCCTAAACGGTTGTATCACGCCACCCGAAGATTGACGCGACAACAACCGAAACCACATTCCCATGTTTGGAGGCACAAGACATGTGTAAACCAACATTAGCCTTTTCACCTTAAAACTTTTTTGGATTAATGAGTTTCTTTGAATAGCTCATCTAGTATGTCTAGAACTTCGGGGTAGTTGTCAGTGTTGTAGACGTTTTGGGGGGTGGTGATGAGGTAGAAGCCCTCTGAGGATTTATAAATTTCAACTTTGACGCCCATATAATACCTCTTTTGATCAGGGTTATAGTGTGGTTGGGGTAATAAATCAGTTGACAGAAGGAATAAAAAACTGCGATAAATCATAGCATAAAACAAACAAGTCGCAACAAAAAAGAAAAAGGGAAAGTTATTTTTTGTTTTGTTGCTCATTTCTTTTTGAGGATAAGCAGTCCGACGATAGCTATTGCAATGATGATAGCGATGACACCAACTGATAAATAAGTCAACAAATCAGCAGAAGTCACTAAGCCTGAGGGATCAGCAGTAGTTGGGGCAGGTGTTGCGGGGTCGCTTGCATATAGATAGGTTGTTGCTGAGGAGGGGTAATAGCTGTTGGTACCCTCAAAGTTTGCAATCACTTGAAATGGCCCATCAATATCAGGAGTCCAATTAAGTGCGTATGTACCATCAAAAGTAGTTGTTGTACCGATTGGACGGTAGTTGCCATTACCATCAACCACATTGAGGGTAACTTTGACGCCTGTGATGTTGGTTGGTCTTGGTTGCTGCTGATAAACATGTTCCATAAATCTACTCTGACTTTCATCAGAGACACAGGGGAGGCCGTTGGGGAAGTTTGCAGCTACATCGTGACGCATTGAACCATCAGCTATATCGGTCACTCGGCCAGTAATGGTTATGGGCGTTGAGGTTGTTATACCAACTTGCGGTGCTGAGACTGTTGTTTTACTTGGGCCTCTACCAAAGGCATAGATTTGATTGTCATACGCATTCATCGAGAGCATAACACCATATGCAATAGCTGTGGATCGGGTGTAGGTACCTAATTCGCTCCAGATAAGAGAACCATCAGTTAGGTTAACTGCTGTCATCTGTGCACCATGGAACAAGGGCGGACTGTATTCAATGCCAATAGGGAGATATCCAACATCGTTTGTAAAACCTGCACAATTGAAGACCCAAAGAGGCCAGACACCATAGGGTGTTTCAATGCCTGGATCGCCGAGGAATTTAGTGGTATTGGTGTACCAGACTAGATTGCCGTTGGTTGCGTTGTGACCCCATATATCGCCTCCTAAGCCCACAGTAACAAGTAAACCATTTGCTACATAGGGTTTTAAGCTAAAAAGGTCATAGATGTTTGGTTCCGCTCCATTATCTCCTGTGAATGTGTTAGTCCAGACTTTTTTGCCGGTTCGTGCATCGAATGCTTCAATGGCATAGTTAACATCGTTCATGTTGTAGATTATGCCTTCACCGTATGCTGTGGATGTTCTTGTGTAAGGCAAAAATGACTTCCAGCCATCAGCATAGGTCAAGTTTTTGGCCCACAACAATTCACCCGTGTTCGCATCCATACTACAGTAAACAAGCCAACCAGCCGTTTCGCCGCCTACGCCTTGCCCGTGAACCATGCCCGAAGTCATGACGACTGCGTCACCGACAATTGCATTAATGGAGAGCGCGGGGTCGATGGGTATGCCTGAGATGTTATTGGGTAGATCTACAGTCCACATTATGCCGCTAGACATTGAGCGTACAGTGTTTCTAGGTGCTTGCCATGATCCGCCAGTTTGACCAATAGCCATAGTCATATTTACCATGCTTAGGTGAGGACCAGTGGTTGTTACGACTTTGCTTTGTCCGGGTGCGGGATAGACAGTTTCGGTTCCAGCGGTGCTATTGATAAAGTAGCCAATCAAGTTGCCGTTTTCATCAGGTCGCAGATTTAGAGAGGAACCGTTGACTACGCTTAGGATATATTGGCCGTTTAGGGCGTTGTACATGTTCCATTGTGTTGTACCGGTTTGCAGGTTAGGTCGGGTTCCGCCTGTGTCACCTGCTGGGAGTTGGCCAGTTGTCCAAAGAAATGGTCCGATAGCGCCATACTGGTTGATATGGTTGTATCTGGTGGTCATACCACAACGCAACGGGTTGGTTGTGTTGATGGTGAAGATTTCTTGGCCGCTAAATAAGTTGACCGCTTTTATACCTGAGCCCATGTTTGTACCCATAGATACGTCAAATTGTTGGGAATACATGATGCCGTTTATGATGACGGGAGCGTATTGGGGTTGGTATTGTCTTGTTGACCAGTAGTGGCCTGTTTCTTGTGTTCCGCCTGCATCTCCGCCGACTACACCTCCGCTGGCCCAGACTTTAGTCCAAAGGACATGGCCTGAGAGTACAGATTCAGTGTAGGGATTGCAGAAACTGGTTTGG
>NZ_WRFL01000034.1:0-25293 GCF_009778815.1 Candidatus Bathycorpusculum sp. | reverse complement strand
TCGTCGTGAGGGTGGTAGTGGTGGTCGCAGAGAGGGTGCGCCTCGTTTCCAGCGTCGTGAGTCCTCTCGTGATGGTGGTGGTGGTGAGCGTCAATCGTCCCAGGATCGTCCTCGTCGTGAGGGCGGTGAACGTTCTTCGTCCCAAAATAAACCTAATCGTGAAGGTTCACCCAAAGGCGACAACCGCAGACGCAAACAGTGGAGAGACAAACGTGGGAGTCAGAGTTAAGCCCAACGATAAATTTCCTGAAATCTATCAAATCCTCCTCGAAGACGGCGCTAAGCGGCTGGGCACAAAAAATCTCACGCCCGGCTTAGACGTCTACGGGGAACGCCTTATCAAAGTTAGACGGGTGGAATACCGGGTTTGGGATGCTTTCCGAAGTAAACTCGCTGGAGCCATTATAAAAGGGTTGCAAACTGTACCTATCGTATCGGGTTCAAAGGTGCTTTATTTGGGTGCTGCTTCAGGGACTACCCCTAGTCATGTTAGTGATATCGTTGGCGAATCTGGTCATGTTTACTGTATTGAATTTGCCCAGCGTAGCCTGCGTGATTTAGTTAACAATGTAGCGGCTTTCCGTGCAAACATCTCACCCATACTTGATGATGCTCGTATGCCTGAGCGCTATGCCATGTTTATCAGCGGTAAAGTTGATGTCGTCTACTGTGATGTTGCTCAACCCGAACAGGCAAAACTCTTAGCGGACAATGCCGATTATTTCCTCAAACCTCAAGGCTGGGTTATGCTTGCCTGTAAGTCCCAGAGCATCGATGTCACTATGTCACCTCAGGATGTCTATAAACAAGAAGCCCGTGTTCTGTGCAAACGTGGTTATAATGTCAAAGAAATTATCGACTTGGAACCCTACGATAAAGCTCACGCAATGATTGTGGCACAAAATCAGAATTGAGCTCAGTTGGGGTCCTTTGAATCTTTTTGGTGTGGGTCATCGAAAAGTTTGCAGTCCATATCGGTGCAAGAAGTGGTGTGGTTGTTTAAATGAGAAAGCTTTAATTAAATTACTTTACACTCAGATGGCTAAGACTGGCTACTTGGGTATTCAAGCAGAATAACCAAGTGTTAAATCAGGCAGTGTGCGGGATTCCCCAAGCCTGGTATGGGGCAGGCCTGCTAAGTCTGTGGTCGAAAGGCCGCGTGGGTTCGAATCCCACATCCCGCGCCATTCTATACTGACTATCTGTTATTGTATAAAGGCAATATTTTCATAAGGGTTTTTGTTATAGATATTGAGCGGGTACTTGGATGGGTTCCATGGGTTTGGATGATTTAGATATATGCTTACTTCGTTTATTGCAGGCTAACAGTCGAGTTTCTTTTGCTGATTTGAGTCGTGAGCTTGATGTTGCAGAAGCCACGGTTCGCTTTAGGGTTAAGCGTCTAGTAAGTGAGGGAGTTATTGCCAAATTTACTATAATGCTTGATCCAAATAAGGTGGGCCGAAGAGTTAGCGGGGCTATATTGTTAAAGATCGATCCTGCGCATCTTGATGGTGTATGTAAAACGATAGTAGAGTTTGTTGAGACGATGTATTTGTTCCAGTGTACTGGTGAGTATGATGTGGTTTCTGTGGTTGTGGCTCGGGATTTGGAGCATCTCAATGATTTGGTTAAGCGTGCAAAAGCTATTGTGGGTGTTAAGGATGCGCGTGTTTCTATTACGACACAATTTTTAAAGTTTGATCCGTTTGTTTCATTAAACCTCTGAGAATCGTTGCGGAATCCGCAACTTAATGGAACCATTCTACTTTTTCAGTAAGGTATATACGATAAGCAATTGCTACTGTGTAGTTAATCGTAGAAATCGATCAACCTATAAAGCCGCTCAGGTGATACCATCTGCAAAATCAAAAAACAAACACTCCTCAAACACAACCGCTAAAAATAACCCTTGACGAAATCGACAAACAAATCCTCCAAATACTCCAAGACGACTTCCCCATAGTTACTCAGCCATGGAAAGAAATCGGTCGTCGCCTAAGCATCCCTGAGCAAGAAGTCACTACACGCATAACCCGCCTCAAAGAAAACCGAGTGGTGCTAAGAATCGGACCAATTTTTGATTCAGCCAAAATCGGCCTAAACGCAAGCACCCTAGTGGCCCTGCGTGTGGATACCACCCGAGTCGACGAAGTGGCCCAAATCATAAACCAACACGACAACGTCTCACACAACTATCAACGTGACAACGAATACAACATATGGTTCACCCTCACAGCACAAAACGATCAAGAACTAAATCAAACCCTTGAACAGATTCGCCAAAAAATAGATGTACCCAAACAAGATGTCCTAAATCTACCCACTCGTCAACTCTTCAAAATCAATGTTCTTTTCCAATTAACTACTAAGACCTAGGGAAGCTTATGGATGAAATTGACTTAAAACTCTTAGCAGGCCTCAAAAAAGGTATACCCCTATCCCCTTCACCCTTCAACGATATAGCTCTGGAATTAAAAATTCCCGTCGAAGAAGTCATAAGCCGACTAAATCAACTCAAAGCAAACAAAGAAATCCGACGCTTTGGAGCTTCGATAAAACCCAACAGCATCGGCATATCCGCCAATGCCCTAGTAGCTTGGAAAGTACCCCAACAAAGCGTTCAAGAAATCGGCAAAGCGCTATCTGAAATCAAAGAAATTTCCCATTGTTATGAACGCACAACCGATAACCCCAGCTGGACCTATAACCTCTACACAGTACTGCACGCCCAAACCCGCGCAGAAATCGAGACAATGGTCCATGAATTTTCCTCTAAGTGGAATATAGAGTACAAGATGCTCTACAGTACACGAGACCTCAAACACTTATCAAAACCCAAGGAGAACCCCTAATGTTAAACGTTACTAAACTTTGGTGCAACCTTCCCGGATCTATGGATCACATACGATATGGTCCAACAACCCATAAAAAACCCATAGTGGTATGGAACACAACTAGACGATGCAACCTAAGCTGTGTCCACTGCTACTCAAAATCCGAAGATAAACCCTACCAAAACGAACTGACCACACAAGAAGCCAAAACCTTTGTAGAAGACCTGGCCAGCTTCAAAGTCCCAGTGTTGCTATTCTCAGGCGGTGAACCCCTGCTACGTCATGATCTCTTTGAAATCGCCACCTATGCTTCAAATTTAGGCATACGAACCGTTCTATCAACAAACGGCACCCTAATCACACCCGAAAAAGCACAAAAACTCAAAACCGCTGGTTTCTCCTACATTGGAGTTAGCCTAGACGGCGCAGAAGAAACAAACAACAAATTCCGCGGTAGCCCCACAGCCTTCCAACAAGCCATCACCGGTATAAGAAACTGTCTCCAAGCAGGCCTCAAACCCGGACTCCGCTTCACAGTCACCAACTATAACATACAGGATATCGATAAAATTTTTGATTTAATAGAAACCGAAAACATCCCCCGAGCCTGCTTCTACCACCTAGCCTATGTCGGCAGAGGCACCTCCATCGTAAACGACGACCTAACCCCCAAACAAACACGAGACTTTATGGACTACCTTCTCTCAAAAGTCGAAGCAAACCGCCAAAAAGCAAAAAACACAGAAATCCTAACCGTGGATAATCACACTGATGCCGCATATCTCTACCTAAAACTCAACCAAAAAAACCCCCAACAAGCCCAAGAAGTACTAAACCTTCTAAAAATAAACGGCGGCAACAGTAGCGGCAAAGGCATAGCCTGCGTAGACTTCAATGGAAATGTACATCCGGACCAATTCTGGCAACACCACAGCATAGGCAACATCAGAGAACAAAAATTCAGCACCCTCTGGGCCGAAACACAAGACCCCCTGCTCATAGCACTCAGAAATCGCACTTCTCATCTAAAAGGAAAATGCGCCCAATGCCAATTCCTCAACATCTGCAACGGCAACCTCAGAGTAAGAGCTGAGGCCGTCTATGACGATGTCTGGGCGCCAGATCCTGCATGCTATCTCACCGATGAAGAAACAACCGTCAAGTAGGCAACCCAAACATGGCAACCAAAAACTCCACTGATCTCACACCCAAAGTAGTGGCGTGGGAATCAACCCGCGCATGCAACTATGCCTGTTCACACTGCCGAGCAACAGCCCAAAAACACCCCGACCCCACCCAACTCACAACACACGAAGCCCTCAACATGGTTGACCAAATTGCTGCAATTTGCACCCCCGTTTTTATAATAAGCGGCGGCGATCCCCTGCAGCGAACTGACATTTTTGAGGTTGCCACATATGCATCTAAACTTGGTTTTCGCGTAGTTATGTCCCCCAGCGGTAGCGACATGTCCCATGAGACTTTTGAAAAAATGAAACAAGCCGGCATATGCATGATCTCACTTAGTCTCGATGGAGCAACCACCGCCATACACGACAACTTTCGAAATGTACCCGGCGCATTTGACTTAGTCTTAAAAAACATCACCCTGGCAAAAGCTCACAGCGTTCCCTTTAGAATTAACACAACCATAACTCAGCATAACTACCAAACCATAACTGCCATCCACAAAACAGCAGTTGAGCAGGGTGCGGTGGAATGGGACGCATTTATGCTCGTACCCACCGGTCGAGGAAAAATCGACATGGAGATAACCCCCCATCAATACGAAGAAACCCTGCAAACAATCTACCAACTCAGTCTGGTCTCACCCATTCCAGTTAAAGTGACCTGCGCCCCTCAATACACCCGAATAGTTGCTCAGCAAGCTAAAGAAAAACCCGTAAGAGGCGGAAGAGGCTGTATGGCTGGTAACGGCTTTTGTTTCATTTCCCACACAGGTGATGTTTTTGGCTGCGGCTTTCTCCCCTTGTGCGCCGGTTCAATTAGACAACAAAGCTTCCAAGAAATCTACCAACAATCCCCCCTATTTGTAGAACTAAGAAACCACCGGTTGCTAAAGGGAAAATGTGGTACATGCCCCTACAGTGGAGTGTGTGGCGGTTGTCGGGCCAGAGCATTTTCAACCAAAAAAGATTATTTCGAAGAAGAACCTTACTGTATTTTTAAATTTTAACCCTTTTTTTGGCTGTTTATTTGTCTTTTTTTGGCACGTTTAATGCTGTTTAAGTCCTTTATTTCCGCTTGTTTGTTTCTCAAAACGTTAATAGAATTGTCTTGCTGAATATCTACAGACAAGGATGGATAGACACTAACATGAGCGGCTCACATAAAAATAGCAAAATAATTACGATAGGGCTGATTCAAACATCAGTATCTGATGATATAGCGGAAAATATGACAAAAATAATGCAAAAAATTGAGGAAGCCGCGCATAGGGGCGCCCAAATCATCTGTCTGCAAGAACTCTACCGCACAAGATATTTTCCCCAAAAAGAACACGTGGATGCTGTACCCCTAGCTGAGACCATCCCAGGACCTTCTACTGAGGCCTTTAGTAAATTAGCAAAAAAACACGGCGTCGTAATTATTGCCCCTCTGTTTGAGGAAGGCTCTGATGCAAAATTCTACAACACTGCCGTCGTAATCGATGTTGATGGTCAAATCTTGGGTACTTATCGTAAAATACACATACCCCATGACCCCTACTTCTATGAAAAAGACTACTTTACCCAAGGCAAAGCGCCCTACAAAGTCTTTGATACGGCATTTGCAAAAATCGGCGTGCTTATCTGTTATGATCAATGGTTCCCCGAAGCTGCACGTATTAACACACTGGCCGGGGCTGACATCATCTTTTACCCCACAGCTATTGGTTATATAAAAGATCACACCTCAGATGACGGGAATTGGCATGACGCTTGGCGCACCGTACAACGTGCCCATGCCATAACAAACGGTGTCCACATAGTTGCAGTGAACCGTATTGGCGAAGAGGGTGAACTTGAGTTCTGGGGCGGAAGTTTTGTCTGTGACTCCTTTGGAACCATTCTTGCCGAAGCGTCAACAGATAGAGAAGACATCATAGTTACACAGCTTGATCTAGCTAAAAACAAAAAGGTCCAGGAAGGCTGGGGATTTCTGCAAAACCGCCGCCCCGACACCTACCAGCCGCTTATCGAAAACGTACAAACCTCAACTGGTCGATGTGGCGCTAAAACTTGCCAAGCTCAAGGGTTTATGATGCCGGCTGAGTGGGATCATCATGATGCAATTTGGCTATCTTGGCCCTATGATCCCCTAACCTTTCCCGATCGGGTCGAGCGGGTTGAGCAAACCTACGTTGAAATAGTTAAAGAAATCCACACAAGCGAAGAAGTCAACCTCTTTGTCATTGATGAATCTACCAAAAGCAAAGTTACAGAGATGTTTAAACAAGCTGGTATAAACCTCGATTTGGTGCATATCCATGTTTCTGATTATGCCGATGTTTGGTTCCGCGACTACGGTCCCATATTTGTCTGCAACCCCCAACATGAACTGGCGATGGTTCATTGGGACTTTAACAGCTGGGGTGAAAAATATGAAACCCTTCTGCGAGACAAACAAATCCCCGATGTGATTAACAAAAAATTAGGTTTGCCTTGCTTTAAACCCGGTATTGTATTAGAAGGCGGCTCCATAGATGTCAACGGCAAAGGCACTCTGTTAACATCTGAGCAATGTCTGCTAAATAGTAACCGTAACCCCACCCTTAACAAACAAAACATCGAAACCTACCTCTCAGAATACCTAGGGGTACACAACTTTATCTGGCTAAAACGAGGCATCCTAGGCGATGACACCGATGGACACATCGACGACTTGGCACGATTTGTTAACCCCACAACTATTGTCTGTGCCTACACCGAAGACCCAAACGACGAAGACTATGAAGTATTGCAGGAAAACTATGAAATTCTCTCCCAAGCACTCGACCAAGACGGCAAAAAACTCCAAATCATCAAACTACCCATGCCCCGACTCATGAGCGACGAAGACTACCGCCTGCCCGCAAGCTACACCAACTTTTACATCGGCAACACAAAAGTGCTAGTCCCCATCTTTAACCACACAAACGACAAAAAAGCCATAGAAATCCTCCAAGAACTATTCCCCACACGAAAAGTGGTAGGCATATTCTGTGGTGATCTAGTCTATGGCTTTGGCACCATCCACTGCATCAGCCAACAACAACCCTCCCATCATCCTAACCACAATCCATAATCTCTCAACAAACCCAAAACATACCGCACAACAAATAGCAACACACAATTCCAAGCGCCTAACCGCTGTTGTCTTCTCTTTTCTTAGCAGTTTACAGCAAATTTCCTCCACAAAAATGAAATTATCCCTACGCATCAGGTGTTGATTTGTTGTCAGTTTGGCTTTTTTTCGTTAGGTTTAAACGTTCCAGCGGATTATAGGTGAAACATTACTTGGGTATAAGGGAAGGGTATGGTTAATCAGCAGCCAAATCGTATGCGGGGCGTTAAGGTGCTCAAAGCAGTTTCGTCACCGCTTAGGTTGCAAATTCTCAATTTACTCTTTGATAGTACCGCGCTTTCTTACAGCGAGCTTATGAATCAACTCAAGATGAATCCCAGTCGAGACGCAGGCCGATTTGCCTACCATCTCAAATTCCTACTCAAAGCCGGGTTGGTGGAGGCTGATGTGGAAGCCAAAAAATATTATCTAACTGATTTGGGCAAGATGGTGCTTGATGTCGCAGATCGGGTGGAGAAAAAAGCAGTAAAACCCCGCGGTATGTTGGTTCGCACTTCGCATCTAACAGTTGAAGAGTTTGATGCTAACAAAATTGCCAATTCACTCATAAAAGAAGCCAAAGTCCCCCCAGAGCTGGCTCAAAAAGCCGCTAAAGAAGCCGAGAAGCGGCTCATCAAATCAAAAACAAAGTACCTCACAGCTTCACTTATCCGCGAAGTAGTTAACGGTATTCTTGTTGAGAAAGGCTATGAAGATTACCGTCACAAACTCACCCGCGTCGGCATGCCCATTCACGAAGTTACAATGCTCATTGAATCCCGCGATGTCGCCTCTGACTGCGCTGTTGCTATAAGCACAGCCGGACAAACCGTGATAGGCGAATACACTCTGCTAAACATCTTTCCCCGCGACATCGCCGATGCCCACCTCTCAGGCGCTATTCACATTGATGGATTGGGCACCTGGGTGCTCAAACCAAATGAAGTTATCCATGACCTCCGCTACTTCTATCGACATGGCATCAAACTCGACGACCCAAAACAAGCTCCCATGCAGCCCCCAAGCGACTTTAAAGCCGCCCTATACACCGCCTTTAATGTTATGTTGCATGCCCAAAAAGAAACCAACGCTACCCAGACATATAACAACTTTAACCTCACCCTTGCACCATTTGTCCGCGGCATCGAAGAACCCCAACTCAAAGAAACCCTGCGTCTATTCATCTTAAACCTCAATCAACACATCAATGCCACATTAGAACTAGAATTATCCACAACCTGCCAAATGATAGAAAAAGACGCCATAGGCGCAGATGGTAAACAAACAGGCAAATACCACAACTATCAAACCGAGAGCCGCCTGATTGCATCGCTTCTGCTTGATATATTCTTAGAAGAAAGCGCCCAAAAACCCCTCCTAAACCCCCAACTCATCATAAAACTCAACACTAACACCTTTAACAACGAAAACCTACCCCTCATCCAAAAAGCCCACGAATTAGTCGCCAAAAACGGCTTGATATACTTTGCCAACACTTCCCAAAAAGAAAACCAAAACGCCGCCTTTACCTCATCGGGCGTAAAATTCACCACAGACTTAACCGGAGACTGGGAAACCGACACCCTGCGCACAGGTTGCTTGGGCTTAGTCGCAATTAATCTACCCCGAATCGCTATAGAATCCAAAAAAGACGCCAATACATTTATGGAACTTTTGCGCGAACGCTTCGAATTAGCCGCCCGAGCCTTAACGATCAAAAATAATGCTCTAAAACAATTCGGCAAAAGCAACCTGCCCTTTTTGCTACAAAAAGCAGAAGGCGACAATTATTTCCGCCTAGAAAACTGCAACCGTCTCATCAATCTTGTAGGCTTCTGGGAAGCAATCGAAACCGTTACCGAAAAAAGCCCCAACACACCCGAGAGCCAAGCCTTTGCCAAAGAAATCATAGACTCTACTTTAGCGTTTAAGCAAAAACTGACCAAAAAATATGGTCGACGCCTCTACCCAGTATTGATAGGCAACCATAAAGCTGCCGAGCGTCTAGCTCAACTCGATGTTGAGCGCTTCGGTGTTGCAAAAGTCAAATTCTCTGGAACACGAGACAACCCCTATTATTCATCCCTTAATCGCATTCCCATAAAAGCCGCTCAGACACTATCTGCCCCTGTGGATACCCTAGAGTCAACACAGTTACTTCGGGGATTGAGCGGCGGTGGCAGTCTTGACCTATATGAATTAGAAGATGCTGAATTTCAAGCATCCGATCTTCTTGATTTAACCAAAGGTGTAATTGATACTCAAACTAGTGCCTTCTTTACCTACAATCGTACCCTTAGTTTCTGTGGTAACTGTAAAAAAACCTATTACCGAACACTCCATAAATGTCCCGTATGTAACTCCACAAGTACCCTTACAACCTTTGACCGTTTCATATCGACCTGAGTTTATGGGTTTGTGCCCAAAACCAGTGAGAGTAACCCCATTCGAACAACAATTCCATTCCAGACTTGCTCAAAATAGCGTGCCTGCGGGGTCGCATCAACTTCGGGTGCAATTTCATCCACCCGCGGCAGGGGATGGAGTATTATTAGGTCCTCTTTGGCATTGGCAAGCGTTTTTAGGTCTATACGATATGCACCTTTGACTTTGGCGTATTCAGCGGCATCGGGGAAGCGTTCTTTTTGGATACGTGTCACATAGAGGACATCAATTTGAGAAATTATCTTTTCTATATTGGTCTCTTCGGTGACAGGAATTTTATCTTTAATGGTTATCAGCATGTCTTTACGCATGCACAACATCTCAGGCGAGACCAAATAGAGTTCAACATTGTAGAGTGCCAATGCATAAGCCAGTGAATGCACCGTTCGGCCATAACGTAGATCTCCAACAATTGCAATCTTTAGTCCATCAATTCGTCCCTTCTCCTTACGTATAGTGTAGAGATCAATGAGTGCCTGCGTAGGATGTTCCTCTGCACCTGTACCTGCATTGATAATGGGAACTTTACTAAACTCTGCGGCCAGTTTTGCTGAACCCTCCAAGCGGTGCCTAAGTACAATTACATCAGCATAATTTTCAACAGTACGTATTGTATCGACAAGGTTTTCACCTTTCCGTGTAGATGAAAGATCCGGTTCGGCAAAACCGATATAGTTGCCACCAAGTTTTAGCATAGCCGTCTCAAAACTCAGCCTTGTGCGCGTACTAGGCTCAAAGAACAGTGTCGCTAAAATCTTGCCTCTGAGAATATTTGAGCCAACTCTAGCCAGAGGCTCCATGGATTTACTAACATCAAGGATATGGTTGATTTCCTGTTGACTGAAATCTTCAATTGAGCTTATATCTCTGCCCTTGAACTCCAAATGAGCCACCAAACAAGAAAGCCTAAAACAGCTAAATAACATTAACTATACATTTAATGTTGGCGTTTATTTAGTTAATTTCATAAAAACTTGTTATAATTGAATATTTATGTATGAATCAATGTGAATATTTGCAATATGTGCCAAAAATCGAGACAGCAAAAAGGTGCAGTACATCGCTTTTTGTTGCTTATTGTTTGTTGTTGTAGATGAAGGGTTAAGTCAGCTGGGTAGGCGTGAAAGGGAAGGGGAAGGGAAGAAACGCCTAACCAGCTGCTCCAATGAAAGTATAGCACAGATTGTGTATCTGTGCTATACTCCACTTTCCCCTTCTACAAACACTAATGGTGTGATTTGATTTAATGCTAAGTGTACGAACAAACTGTCCAATTATTAGACAAGTAAAATGGCCTTCATCCCGCTATTCAATCCTAGTGCGGTATGTTAAAAGATTTACTTTTGGCGCGTAAAAATCCGTGATATGCTCCTTCTGCAAGTGTCAATGTGTTTAGCGCGGTAACGTTGTGATCGTTCCCCAGATAGATGCCTAATAAAGTTGTTTTGGCCGGTGGAGTAGACCCTGAGTCCCCATAATCCACCATTTCATTAACTGCAAACATGGTATACCCAAATCACTCCACTACTTGAAACAGCTTTTTAGCTGTTAATGGGGTGTTTGTAGGTTGCTTGTGTGATAATTTGTCTGTTTTAGTCGTTAATGGAAACGCTGTTTGTGGGGCAGTATAGTGTTGTTTCGTTTACAAGGTTTGTTTCTTTACATGCCATTCTGGGACTGTGGACATTGTTGTCTAAGAACTCTGCTTGTGCTGTATAGTTGTCGACGGTGTGTCCTGATTTGAGTTTTGCTTTGCCTTTAAATGTGTATGGAACTTTGAGTTTGGTGTCTTATGATCATTGTAACGTGTACTTCGGTGTGTGGCTTTACGGGTACTTTGACAGTGTCTTTTAGGCGTAGGCCTTCGGTAAATGTTATGTCTTCCATATAGTCGTAGTGTCCTACGATGTCTATACGTCCGTCATCGAGGACTTTGGGGATGCCGGTTTTGTAGGTTGATGTGAATGCGGTTTTTACATCGTCTTTTCTGGTCCATCTGTGTGCGATTGTTAGGTTTTTGTCGTATTCTATTAGGTATTCTATGGTGTTGTCTGTGTCGTTTTTTAGTGTGCGTTCTAATAGGGTGATGTTGGTCCGTTTTATTTTTGCTTGTGCAAGGTGGTATTCTATATTTGTTGTGTTGGTGATTTTTTCTATGGGGCTGGTGTTGCCTCCTGATTCCCAGATTTGTTTGCCGGGTTCAGATGAATTGGGGTATAGATGCATAGGTTTCCATCGTTGTGGAGGTGGAGCCAATATCTGTCTGCTTTTTTTATTTGGCTACTTTTTGAAATCCATATTTCTTTGCCGCGTTCGGGGTGACTGGGGTAGATACATAGTTCGCCATTGTCATGGAGACAAATGCAGTGGGTGTGTTCTTCTGTTGGTTTGCTTGAGAACCATTTCTATTTCTGTTCCTTTGCCTGCATAAACAAAGAATCTGCCGTTGTCTTGTAGTATGGTTCTATAAACGCCGTTTTCTGATGTTAGCCAGTTTCCGTTATCGTATATGATGTTGGTGCCCATGTTTGTATCTGAGCATAACCGTGGACCTATGTTTTTACCCATGTTAGGTGCGGCCTTTTGTGGTAGCGATTTAACGTATATCTCATTTAGGAATAATAATTATATCTTTATGTATTTGGTGCTGCAACTATGTTTATCAATTAATACTTATTAATTCATAAAATCATGTAGCTCAACATTCCATCCCTCTTATGCGAACCTTAAAAATCGATATTTCTCCAGAAACACTTGCCTTATTTCCATTATCAGTGAATGCGTTCACTCAACAAATCTGTTGCCACGCTTCTTAGTGCCTTAGTGCGCAACTATGCATTTAAGTGTCATCTGCATCCCACTTTATAAGCAGTGAACCGCCATGCCCTACGATAAAGAAGAACTTGAAAAATTCCGCCTCTCCGGGCGCATTCTAAGGGAAACACGCGAAGAAATGAGAGGACAGATCAAAGAAAACATCCCCCTTCTCGAAGTTTGTGAAAAAACTGAGGCCCTTATCCGTAATAAAGGCGGTAAACCCGCTTTTCCAGTTAACGTGAGCATAAATGAAGTTGCAGCACACTACACTGCCCCACCCGGAGAAACAGCCACCATTCCGGAGGGTTCAACTGTCAAAGTGGACATAGGTGTGCAGATTGATGGCTATGTAACTGACACTGCTTTTACTGTTGCGTTTAGTCCTGAGGGACGAAGCATGATTGTTGCTGCGGAGCTTGCACTCAAAACAATCACAGACAATATCCATGGGGGTATGGAACTGAGCAAAATCGGCAGTTTAGCCGAGACCACAATTAAAAACCGAGGGTTTAAACCCATCAGCAATCTAACCGGTCATAGTGTTGGCCGATATCTCATTCATGCTGGCACATCAATTCCCAGTGTATCTGGCTATAATCCCAACAAGGTTCACACAGGCGAGGTTTATGCGGTTGAACCTTTCGTAACTTTGCCTGATGCCATCGCCAGGGTGGATGATTATCCTCAGTATACGATTTACCGTTTTCTTAAAGCTAAATCCCTAAAAACTGACTCTGCCAAAAAACTAGTCAAGTATATCGAAAGTAATTTTCACACTTTACCCTTTGCCGAACGTTGGATAACGGGTGTCCTTCCCAAAGAAACCTCTAAAGTAGCATTCAAAGAATTACTTTCATCTAAATCGATTATGGCCTACCCTGTATTTATTGAAGCAAGCCGAAAACCTGTCGCTCAAGCTGAACATACAATGTTAATAAAAGAGGATGGGTGTGAAGTTTTAACCTAGCCACTTATACGGCATAGGTTTTTTCTTTTTCTCTGATTTCTTTATAGGCGGCTGTTATCATCTGTCTGCCGTTGCATTTGGGGCAGGTTACATCAAGTTCTTTGAAGACATAGTCGCCGCGTTGGAATTCGCGGATAGTTTTGTTGTTGCATCCTTTATTTTGGCATTCGATGATCGTCATGACTTTGGGGATTTCAAGTTTCACTTCTGCGGCTTGTTTTCTTGATTGGTGGATTAGAAACCCTGCGATGGCTAAGGCAATTAACCCTATTCCTGCCAGCATGATGGCGGCTAATTGGTTGTCTGAGCCTCCTTCGATGAAGGTTTGAACCGCTAAGAACAACGCCACTACCGCCAGAGCTACCACGATGAGGATTATAAGCATCAGGTAGCTAGAGATTTTATTGTTTGTAGTTTTGGTTTGAGTTTGGCTTGTCATGTTGTTTCCCTCTATTGTCCTACTCCGATGGAGTTTCCGACACCGACGATTAAGACTGTGTCGCCTTCTTTGGTGCGTTCTTTTACCATATCTCTGACGCGTTCTATGACTTTGTCTGCGGCGTCGTTAATTTCTTTGCGCATGGGTGATACTGCATCGCCAATGTCTTCTTTGACGATGATGGCATAGTTACGGATTTTGTACTTGGTTATTTTTTCTTCTATTTTGAATGCATCTACGCCCGGTCCGCCTATGGCTGAACCGATGCCTTCGGAGACTTCACCGACCATTTCACCTTCTAGTTTGAGTCCTGCATCAATCATGATGAGACAAGCGAGTTTGCCTTGTTGTTCTTCGATGACTGCTTCGATGGCATCACCTGGCTTGCCAACGTTTCCTCCGGGGCCTTCGGCTTTTAGTACCAGTGCGGTGCGGCCTTCAAAGGGAACGGTTGCGACTACGCAGTCTTTGGGCACTTTGCGGACTTCCTGGCCGTACATGAGCTTAGATGCAATAAGGGGTCCGATGCTGTCTCCTATGGGTTGACCATACGCGAATGCTTTGAGTGCGCTTGCGTATGCTTCGGCTTCTTTCATAACCATGGGCAGGATCATTTGGAGTTGCATGATTACATAGAGGCTCATGGTTTTTCTGCCTTGGATGTAGTAGTGTCGAACGACTTTGTAGATGTAGTTTAGTGCCATGGCTGCTTCGAGTGTGTTTTCGAGGTTGTTGATTTGTACTTCGTCGTTTATTACTTGAGGTGCTAAGAGTCTGACTTCTTCTTTTAGTCGGTCGTCTCTTACATCTAGAATGTGGTCGAGTTTGTAGACTATGCCTTGGGGATCCATGCCCTGTGGGCCGATGGTGAAATAATCCAGGCAACGGTCAACTCGTGCTGAGGGGTCTGTTGTCGGTTTACCGATTTCATTTATTGTATCGAGAGCAATCTTTCTACCTTCATCTTTTGTAATTCGGAGTTTATGGAGTGAATTTTCGACTTCTCTGATCATTATATACATCTGAAGTTTTTGACCATAGAAAATGAATCCTATAAAAAATACAT
Organism: Candidatus Bathycorpusculum sp.; assembly: GCF_009778815.1. NCBI lineage: Archaea > Thermoproteati > Candidatus Bathyarchaeota > Bathyarchaeia (SeqCode) > Bathyarchaeales (SeqCode) > Candidatus Bathycorpusculaceae > Candidatus Bathycorpusculum > Candidatus Bathycorpusculum sp. The sequence goes on along the minus strand of NZ_WRFL01000034.1, from coordinate 10,396 downwards.
ACAGCACTAAATTGAACACTTGAAATATAGTAGAGTCGCTTCCTGGAATTAAGCTCACGTTATATACACCACTTCTCCAAAAAATATTCTACCTGGGTTATAAAGCTATGCTAAATTCGAGAAAGAGTTAATAAAAAGGTTGCCAGCTTTCCCAAGTTCACGTGGCCTAAGACCACACTACAGTTGGGAACGGAACGCGGTTTAACTTCTGAGTTCGGTATGGGATCAGGTGGAACCCGTGCCCTATGACCGGCAGACCTACTTCTACTGTAACAGACTCTCTTATAAGTTTTTTTATTTTTACAGAATTTTTTAGCAAAAAAACCCCAAATCACGCCTAGAAAACTAACAAACACCTCACCCATAACAAAAAAGAAATAAGCCCACACCAACACCAATACCCTCATAGGTGATTTACATATCTGCAAAAAACCCGATAAATCTCTCATTATGTACCCGTCTACTCCACCCCATGCATACCGTCTTGGTCTCATGCACCGGAAACACAAATAAACCCAACATAATCACACTCGCCTGGGCAATGCCCACCTCCGCAAACCCGCCGCTCCTAGCCATCAGCATAGCACCCACCCGCCACTCCCACACACTCATAGAGGAATCCGGCGAATTCACCGTAAACATACCCACCCTAGAAACCCTCCAAGCAGTATATGCCTGCGGATCACTAACGGGGAGAAGTTTTGATAAATTCAAAAAAACCAATCTCACCCCTCTGCCCAGCAAAAAAATAAAAGCTCCCGCAATCCGCGAATGCATCGCCCATCTCGAATGCGAAGTCGACGGCCAATTCACAACAGGTGACCACACCCTATTCATAGGCAAAATCGTCGAAGCCTACGCGGATATGGGTGTCTTTAATGAAAGTGGCTATGACCTCAAAAAAGCTCACTTACTCTATCATGGCGGCGGAAACAATTTTACTGTACTAGATCCCAAAATCTACAAAGCCTAACAAATCCTCTCTATTCACACTTTTTCTTTTTTATGGTCTGACACATTCGGCTTTAGGTCTATAGGGACGTTTTGTAACTCTTCTGCGGTGATGATATTCACATTCGTTAACCCGCGTCAGCATCCAACTCTTGTCTTGATAGATGCACCCACAAGGTAGCTTGACCTCTTTTGCAGCATCAGCATCTTGACCTTTGTTTTTTGCTTCTGACATCATTATCTACGATTTCATATGTGTCTCAGCGTATTAACTTAACCCTTTAATTTTTCTAAAAAATAATTGATGTGATGCTTTGGTCGTTGCTGTGATGATGTTGACTGCAATTAGTTTGCAGATGCAAAGGACTAAACAAAGGGGTGCCTTAACTAGCAAATAGTTAAGGGCTCTGTTGATGTGGCGGGTTGTTATGTGTTGCTTAATTAGAGTCGAAATTTGCGTCCTTTGTTTGTGTCGGTGCCAAATTCCTTTGCCAGTTGCTCGAGCAGTGCCTTTTGGTTAGCTGTGAGTTTTTGAGGGACTGCAATGCCAACTCGTACCAACAAGTCTCCTCGACCATAGCCGCGGAACCTTGGCATCCCTTTTCCTCGCAGTGTTATAACCTCTCCGACTTGTATTCCTGCATGGATCTTAATTGTTGTGGGGCCATCAAGGGTGGGCACAGAAATTTCTGCGCCCAGTGCGGCTTGTGGATATGAGATCATAGTTATGTGCCAGAGGTCGTCGCCTTCCCGGACAAACTGTGGATGTTGTTTGAGATGAACGATGACATAGAGGTCTCCAGATTCGCCACCGCTGGTGGTCATTTCACCCTCGCCTCGGAGGCGTAGTTGGAAGCCTTCGTCTATGCCTGGTGGAATTTTAACGGTGATTTTTCGGCGTTTACGCATCAAACCTGAACCGTGGCAGCTGTTGCAGGGTGTTTCGATGAGTTTACCTCTGCCTTTGCATGTGGGACAAGCTGTGACTTGCATGTAGGTGGCAAACCCTACTTTGTGCATGTTTTGAACTCTGCCTGATCCGTTGCATTGCGGACAGGTTTTAACCTGTGTGCCGGGTCGTGCACCTGAGCCGTTGCAGACGTCGCATTGTTCGGTTCTTGGAATTTCAACTTCACGCTCAGTGCCTTTTGCGGCTTCTTCTAAGGTGATTTCTAGGTCAAATGCGAGGTCTTGGCCTCGGCGGCGTCCGTCATATCCGTTGCTAAATCCTCCGCCAAAAATTGTGCGGAAAAAATCGCCAAAGCCCATGTCGCGAAATATGGTGTCAAAATCTGCGCCCCGGAAGATGTCTTCTGAGGTGTATCTTTGGTCAAAGCCTGCATGGCCGAGGTTGTCGTATTGCGTTCGTTTTTGGTCGTCTGAGAGAACTGCGTATGCTTCGCTGATTTCTTTGAATTTATCCTCCGCTCCTGCTTCTTTGTTTCTATCTGGGTGGTATTGGAGGGCGAGTTTTCTGTAAGCGTTTTTAATTTCATCTTTGGGTGCGCTTTTTTGAACGCCTAGAACCTCATAGTAATCTCTTTTTTCTGGCATGCAACCTTACCGTGAGTGTGTTTTTTTTGACTTTCATAGAATGGTTTGGACTTGGATTTAAGTTCTTCCTTTTGTGAGTGGTATTTTTTTGGGTTTGATTATCTGGGGTTTGGTGTGTTTAATTAAAATGGGGTTTGGAAGGTTTTTGAATTGATTTATGGTTGTTTGTTTTTGTTTGTTTGGGTTGTTTTTTTGTGTTTATTTGTAGTTGACGTGGTGGTGATTGTTGGGGGTTGTTTTGTTGTTTGCTTGGTGTTGGTTATTGTGGTTTGTTTGTGGTTGTGTGTGGGTTTTGGGGTTTGGAGGGGTATTTGTTGTTGTTTGTTGTTGTTTTTTGGTGATAATGTTTATATGATTGACTGTGCAGATGTGCAGTTGGTGAAATGGTGCATATGTGCACATTCGCTCGGTGAATCAAAATGCGCAGAAGCATAACCATAACCCCCGAAAACGACAAAAAAATCCTGCTAACAAAAGGCCGGTTCCTAACAGGAGATGCCCCCCTAGACATCGACTACACAACCATGGTCAACATCTTCCTTGAACTCGGACACAAAGTCATGACAGCCGCCTGGACCGAAATCACAAACCCCAACGTCATCATCGACAAAAACGATATAGTTGAAACATTCAAAAAATACGCCTTTAACAACGAACTAAAAGAAGACGCCGTCGGCGACCAAGTAACCGAAATCATATTCAAAAAACTCATCGAACAAGCCCACATAGCCGAACAACAACAGTTGCCACAAAAAGAACAATCCCCCGCCTTGCCTCCCCAACAAACCGAATCTGACACTGGAAAAACACAAAAATACGTCACATAACACCAAACTAGAGGTTAAACCATGACAGAAAACAAAGAAAAAAAGAAACAACCACAAACAACAAAAGACAACGAAAAAGACCTCCAAAAACTCTTAGAAACAGAAAAACAACGAAGCCAAGAATACCTCAACAAACTACACTATCTCCAAGCCGACTTTGAAAACCAAAAAAAACGCTTCGAACGCGAAGCGGAGAGTATAAAAAAATACTGCACCGAACGCATAATCACCGAACTCCTCGATGTCCTCGACGAATTAGACTTAGCAGTTAAAGCCGCTAAGACCACACAAGATCAACAAACAGCTCTGGTCGATGGAGTCGAGATGACCCAAAAAAAACTCAGAAAAGTCCTCGAACAAGAAGGGGTCGCACAAATACCGTGCACACAAGGCACAGTTTTTGACCCCGCATGTCACAACGCCATCGCAGTAGAAGAACGCGAAGACGCAGAAGCATGCCTCATCCTCGAAGAAATCCGAAAAGGTTACAAAATCAAAGATAAAGTGCTGCGACCCAGCATCGTAAAAGTAACAAAACCAAAATAACAAAAAAATAATAGGAGAAAAAAATATGAGCACCCAAAAAAATACTCAAAAAGTCCTAGGTATCGACCTAGGAACAACCAACTCAGCCGCAGCCATCTACGAGGGCGGACACGCAACAGTCATCCCAAGCGCTGAAGGCCCAACAATGGCCGGCAAAATGTTCCCCTCAGTAGTCGCCTTCACAAAAGACGGCCAACTCTTAGTAGGTGAACCCGCAAAACGCCAAGCAACAACCAACCCCGAAGGCACCCTATTTGAAATCAAACGCAAAATGGGCAGCAACTACAAAGCCAACATCTATGGAAAAGAATACACCCCCCAACAAATATCAGCCTTTGTGTTGCAGAAAAACAAAAAAGACGCTGAAACCTACCTAGGCGGTACCGTCAACAAAGCAGTAATCACCGTACCCGCCCACTTTGATGACAACCAACGCCAAGCAACCAAAGACGCAGGCGAAATCGCCGGCTTTGAAGTCATGCGTATCATAAACGAACCCACCGCCGCATGCCTCGCATATGGCATCGACAAACTCGAACACGAAATGAAAATCCTCGTCTTTAGCTTCGGCGGCGGAACCCACGACGTAACCCTTATGGACTTTGGCAAAGGAGTCTTCCAAGTCCTAAGCACAAGCGGCGACACCCAACTCGGCGGAACCGATGTCGACAAAGCAATCATGGACTACATCCTAGAAGAATTCAAACGCCAAACAGGCGCAAACATCGCAAACGACCGCATGGCTATGTCCCGACTAAAAGACGCCGCAGAAAAAGCCAAAATCGAACTATCCACCCTAATGAGCACAGACATCGACCTCCCCTTTATCACCTCAGACGCCTCAGGACCCAAACACCTCCACCTCACCCTAACAAGAACAAAACTCGAATCACTCGCCCAACCCATCGTAGAAAAAACCAAACCCACCCTGCTAAAAGCACTCGAAGACGCCAAACTCACCCCCCAACAAGTAGACAAAATCATCCTAATCGGCGGCATGACCCGTATGCCCCTTGTCCAACGATTCGTAGAACAAATCCTAGGCAAAGCACCCGAACGCGGCATCGACCCCATGGAATCTGTCGCCATCGGCGCAGCCATCCAAGCAGGTGTCGTCACAGGCGAAGTCACCGACCTGCTCCTGCTCGACGTCACACCCCTGTCACTGGGTGTTGAAACCATGGGCGGAGTCATGACCAAAGTGCTCGACAAAAACACCACCATACCCACCAAACGCAGCCAAGTCTTTAGCACCGCCGCAGACTTCCAAACCGCAGTAACCATCCACGTACTCCAAGGCGAACGCGCCATGTCCGTTGACAACGTCTCATTGGGACAATTCAACCTCGTAGACCTACCACCCGCACCCAGAGGCATCCCCCAAATAGAAGTAACCTTTGACATAGACGCAAACGGTATCCTAAACGTAACCGCCAAAGACATAGGCACAGGCAAACAATCAAAAATAACCATCACAGCCTCCACCAAACTCTCCAAAGAAGAAAAAGAACGTCTCATCCGCGAAGCCGACCAATTCGCCGACCAAGACCGTAAAAAGAAAGAAGAAGCCGAAACACGCAACACAGCCGACAGTCTCATCTACACAGCAGAACGCACCAAAAACGACCTAGCAGGAAAAATCAGTCCCGAAGAAACAACCAAAATCGACACATCAGTCACAGACCTCAAAAACGCACTAGCAAGCAACGATATGACCCAAGCAAAAGCAAAAACCGACGAACTCCAAAAAATACTACAAGACATCGGAACCAAAGTCTATCAACAAGCCGCCGCAGAAGCCGCCAAACAACAACAAGCCCAAACAGGATCCCAACCCGGTGCAGGGCCTCAACCATCCCCATCCAGCGGACCCGAACAGGGCCCCTCAGGCGAGCATGTGGTCGACGCAGAGGACTACAAAGTAAAGTAGCAAAAAATATACCTTTCTTTTTTTATTTTACCTCTTTTTAATTAATGATCTGACTTAGCAAGCAACTAATTAATCAACCAGCTATCTCTGAAAAAATACCACCGAACCCTAAACTGTTGCATCGGTTGGTATATTTTTCAGAATTCATTCTAAGCTTTATTGGTTAAAAGGCACTCAGAAATACAACGGTTTCTAAACTTGCTACAATTGTATTGTAATTTCAAAAAGCCTTACAATTTTCAAGGATAAAAGCAACTTGGTTAGTGCTCGAAGATACAGTGTTTACCTGGCTGTCTAACAACTGAATACTTTGTTCTTGTACTTGGCATTAAATCAAACCAACATCAATAACTATTTGTGATAGGCAATGCATGACCAAAAGCTGAACAATCCCCTAGAGTTAACTACTGCCAATTGTGTTTGCTTATTGTGCTGGAGTAAACTACATATCCATTTAGAACACTGTTCTTATGGGGGTATGGTATGAAAAAAATATTTAACGTATTCATATTTTCCCTATTAGCCTGTACATTGGTTTTTGCAGGTATCGCTTGTATAGATGTGGTGCAAGCCGCGTCTAAGCCGTCTGTTCCACAATTCAGTTTAAAATTTGTATCCCATCCCTATGATGTTGACCCAACATACACAACAAACCCCTACACAGGAGAAACTATAATTAACTATCCAGGTTACCATGTAAAAAATAAATCCATAGAAGTTACGATAAAAAATCAGCCGTTCTCACCTTATAAAACCTCCGATAATAACTATGTTGCTTTGTGCTACAACATTAGCGTAAAACCACACTATAGCGACGATTGGGCATATTATCCTAGAATGTATAGTCAAATTCCATTAACAGCATCAAAAGGCGACTATACCATTACAGCGTTCGGTTCAGATATACGCCTTTTTGAAGAAGGCAACGAAATAAAATCCGAATCACAGTATAGCTTCAACATAAATCTCCCTGACAGTGGCCAACTTGATTTTCGTGTAGAAGCCCTAATAGGATACTACACCAGTGCAAGAGATTACTTGCCGGTCCCTGGCGGACCATACTACACGTATACTTTCTTTGGCGAATCAAGCGGTTGGAGCAACATACAAACAATAACTCTTAGTGCGGAGCCGACTGCAACAAACACACCACCCCCTTCATCAACTACTGCCATTGGGGCCTCTCAAAATTCCACAACTCCCATTGATCAACCAGATACTCCGTCAGATAGCTTGTTCGATCTTAGCTGGGAACAGACAACTATAATCCTCCTAACAACCATAATTGTCGTATTAGTGGTTGCATTAGTGCTTTCCCAAAGAAGAGTTGCAAAACAATCAATGCATTCACCCAGCTCCTCAGTTCCACATAACATTCAAACCATATTACTCTGCCTAAATTGATCAGCACATACTTAACTGTACATTTTTGTGTTCTACTCACTCAACTCCTGACAGCTAACTGATAAATTAGAACAAGACTGACATCTAATAGGAACTTTGATGGTGTTAACTGTTAAATACAGTGTTAAACCAATACACAACAAAGAGGAGACATAGATTTGACAAACGCTGGTCCTTTACTTATCGTTCCTTGGCGTTGCACATTTGCCTGTAACAGTAGTTGTGCTCACTGTGTTTCAGCAGGTAAACCTGCCGCTAAAGATGAAGTCGATACAAAAACTGCATTTCATATAGTTGACAAAGTCAGCGAGTTCAGTGCCAGCTTCTTTGGTATCACCGGGGGCGAACCATTTTTGCGAGAAGACCTCTTTGAAGTGCTTGACTACGCAACAACCAAGGGCCTAAACACCAGTATAATAACCGACGGACGTCTCCTCACCGAAGAAATTATCCAAAAAATCATCAAAAACAAAACAAAAATATCGATAAGCATAGATGGCGGACCCCAAACCAACGATGTCATACGCGGTGAAGGCGCCTACAAAGCCGCCGCTAAAGCCATAGAACGGTTCCAGCATGAAGGGCTACTCAACGTGCTGGTTTACACCTTTGCCAATAGAGGCAACATCACAAACGTTAACGAAGCAGATATGACCCATGTATTAGACCTTGCCAACAAATTCGGTGCCCGCTGGGTTGTCTTCCATGGCATGATCCCCTACAGCAACAGCCCAGACTGCCTCAAAGCCGACCCCACTCCAGCGCAGTACGAATGGGCATGCAACAAACTCTATGACCTAACCCAACAATACCAAGATAAACCCAGCATAAACGTCTACATCCCCTTCTACGCAAGAATCGCCAAACAACGCGGTCTGCCCGACTTTGAGAAATGGTACAACAGCTTCTTTTTGGGCCGATGCTTCTTTGGCCGATTTATGAGCATTGCCGAAAACGGTGACATCATTCCCTGTAGCTACAACGATGCCTACCGCACCGGAAACATCAAAAACACCAGCTTAAAACAAATCTGGGAGGACATGCAAAACAGTGATTTCTTCAGCAAAGCCAAAGACAAAACCAACATCAAGGGCAAATGCGGCGTTTGTGACTACAAAGACCTCTGTGGAGGATGCCGCTCAGCCGCACTGTTCTACACCGGAGACCTTTTAGGCTCAGACCCAAGATGCGGCTATATACCACCCGCGCTTCGAAACAAACCAACACAAACAACCCCCTAACGCTTCTCTACCAACGAAACTAACCCTGAAAACTTTTGATGTATGCTGACTAATGTTCTCTGAACTGTCAAACACGCGCTGTATCTAAACCGTTACTTCTTAGGCTCTTAATCACACTGCTTTTATACTGTTTTTGACTGCTAACCTATCAAGCCACTGAGGAATAAACATGACCGTTCATCTTTTGCCTTGGGATAAGAGCCGTAACTTGTTTGAGCAAGCAAACCGCCTCTACGACGAGGCTGCAACATTTGACTGTATTGAAGAAGGCGACTTAGTTGCCGTTAAACTACACGTGGGTGAACTGGGAAACCCCAACTATGTCCAGCCCTGCTTTATCCATGAAATTACCCGCAGAATAAAAGAACGCGGTGGTAAACCCTTCCTCACAGACTCAAACACCTACTACATAGCACAACGTCACAATGCCGTTGATCACATGCAAACTGCATTGATAAACGGTTTCAACCTCGCACCCTTTATCGTCGCTGATGGTTTAAAAAGTGAAAACTTTACCCTCATTAAAACCAAAGGTATTCTAGATGAAATCGAGGTCTCAGGTGCCATAGTCCAAGCCGATGCAATGATAGTTGTCAGCCACTGCAAAGGCCATGAACTAAGTGGTTTTGGTGGTTCCATCAAAAACCTCGGTATGGGTTGTACACCCCGCATAGGTAAACTCCGCCAACATCGCGCCATCGGACTCGAAATAGATACTTCAAAATGCATAGGTTGCCGCAAATGCATAGATGTTTGCGCTTTTCATCTCCCAGACATCATAGAGGGCAAAGCACACAACACCTCCAAAGACTGCATGCGTTGTCCTGTATGCATCGCGGCTTGCCCAACACAGGCTATTCACTACCTAAATAAAGGCAATCTGTGTAAAGCCCTTGCCTCGGCTGCTTATGGAGTTCTTTCAACGTTTAAGCCCAAAAAAGTTTCCTACATAAACTTTGCCAAAGATATCGCCGAGGGTTGTGACTGTCTGCCAAACCCCGGTCCAGACATATTTCATGATGTGGGTATATTCGCGTCGGATTCACCTGTCTCTATAGATGCCGCATTTCTAAACGCAGTGAATTATAAGATTTTCAATCAAGCCTCTGAGGTGGATTGTATGGTGCAGGTGCAGGAAGCTATCGCGCTGGGTATAGCTGGCGAGGTTAAGCCTAAAATAGAGTGCCTCAACTGACAGTTACTTGTTGCACCTTTTTTCTTTTATTTTTCTTTATCAAAAAATGAACTTGCTTTAGGAAATTATGTAATCTGTTTCCTCTTGTGTGGTTAGTGAATTGGAAATATTTTCTGGAATAATCCGTGAGATGCAGGTTTAATGATTGATTATGTGGTTGTATTTGTTGTTCTAAGGGCAATAGGAACTTGTTTGATAATTTTAAGTTTGGTGGGGCCGGCCGGATTTGAACCGACGACCTTTGCCCAAGAATCGCGCTAATCGATTCTCTACGGGTTTCTCTATGACCGCTCCAGAGATTCGTCATTCTCCTTGCGGAGTCAGCAAACCCGTGTGTGTTTGCTTCTGGAGCCCATCGTCATACCTGTCTAGACTACGACCCCACCGCGTCTAGCTGAACCATAAAGTGAGCGGGCATCAATAAAAATATTTACGCTACTTAAGCGCTACTTAATATGATTTTTATTGAATATTGCTCTAAAAATTACAAAAAAGAGAAAAGTGTTCGAGTGACCTGAGTGAAACGTAGGGTGTTCCTATTCTCGGTTAGGTTTGATTTTTGTGGAACGTTAAAAAAGAGTTGATTTAAGGGAATTGGTTGAAATGTTGATTTCACGAATAATTCTTTTCGAGAGTGTTCACTTATAGATAATTTTATGTGATGCTGTACATATATCGCCAAACAAGGTTAGTTCGTATGGTGCATTGCAAAAAATGTTTGTCTGAAAAAGTCGCCAAGGGCGGGTTT
>NZ_WRFL01000033.1:0-25689 GCF_009778815.1 Candidatus Bathycorpusculum sp. | reverse complement strand
TTTTTGGTACTGTGGTGTCTGTGTCTGCTATTGATATTGATGGTTATACTGTGGTTGCGCCTTCTAGTGTGAATGTTACTATTGGTGTGTCTGGTACTGAGGTTGTTTTCTTCTATACTGCTAATACATATACTATTACGTATGACCCTAACGGTGGTGCTGGTGTAATGCCTGATACTGATGCAACTTATGACATGGATGTTACTTTGAGTAATAATGCGTTTACTCGTGATGACTACCTGTTTATCGGTTGGAATACACAAGCGGATGGTTTAGGGTTTGCTTATAGTAATGGAACAACTTTCAACTATCTTTATGCTCTTGATTTAACGTTGTATGCGGTGTGGCTGGAGAAGGGCGGTGTCTCTAAAACTGTTACTGGCGGTTCTTCTTCGTTTGCTGTTGGTGACTCGGTTACTTATGAGATTAAGTATACTTTGCCAAGGGTGGTGTCTACTATTGCTGTGTTTAAGGTCGTTGACTCTTGGACTGCTGGTCTTGAATACATGGGTTGTGCTTTGACGATTAATGGTGTGCCTGTTTCTTCTGTATCAGTGGATTCTACAACTGTTGCTGGTCAAGTTATTGTTACTCTTGATCCTGCGGATCTTGTGGGTGATGGGGTGGTGGTTCTTTTGGTTACTTTCCAAGTTGTTGGTGCTGATAGTGGTATTTCGAATACTGCAGAAGTGATTATTGATGGTGAGACGATAGGCACAGAAACAGAGGATTTGTTTAAGGTTACTTATAATGCGAATTATCCCTCTGGTGCTATAGGTTCTAGTGGTAGTGTTCCAGTTGATGATAATTTGTACAAGTTTGGTGCGATTGTTACTGTGGTTGGTAATACTGGTGATCTTGCTGTTGATGGCTGGAGTTTCTTGAATTGGCAGGTTGGGTCTAGCTCGTATGTTGCTGGTTCTTCTTTTGTTATTACTGTGAATACCGAGTTGTATGCGCAGTGGATTGAGGTCAGCTATGCTATTAGTTATGTGTTAGATGGTGGTGTTAATGCTCATAGTAATCCACCTGAGTATATTGTGACGGAACTTCCAGTTAAGATTAGTAATCCTTCTAGGACTGATTATTCTTTCGTAGGTTGGATTGTACAGTATGCCGATGGCAGTACGGTGCTTTCCTCCTCTAATTACGTTATTCCTGAGGGCACAACGGGTGATTTACAGTTAACTGCCCGTTGGAGTTCAATTGGTGTTGAACCTATTATTTGGTATACCGTGCGTTATTATGCTAACTGGCCCAATGGTGATGCTGGTACTGGTAGTGCACCTGTTGATGATCGTAGTCCATACATGATTGGCAAGGCAGTGACTGTTTTGGATCAAGGTACACTAGATAATGAGGGTTACATTTTTCTTGGCTGGGCTGCAACTCCTGAGGCTGATCAACCAACATACCTGTCCGGATCGACATTTGCCATCCAGGCTAATGCTGTGTTGTATGCTGTTTGGCAATCAAGCGGTGAGTCTTTATCTGTCTCATATGTAGTGCACTATTATTTGCAAAATTCTACTACTTCAATAATTGACAGCAAGATTGTTATGGGTCAGACTATGGGTGCTTTGGTGTCTGAGGTTGCTGTTTCTGTGTCGGGTTATACGGCGGTTGTTCCTACTTCTGTTTCTGTTGTGCTTACTGCTACTGATAATGTGATTATCTTCTACTACACAACAAATTCTGGCGGCGGAAACACCAACGGCGGTGGTAGCGGCAGTAGTTCTTCAAATAAACCCTTTTCCGCTATACTACCAACTCATCTTCCAACAGAACCTACACCACTACCGACAGAAACTCCGACAGAACCACCGCATGAACTAACCGAAACATGGGCCCTTACAAATCTAATCCTAAGCATAACAGGTCTCATACTAGCAATCATATTGACTGCTTGGGTACTACTGCAGAAAAAATATAAATCAGAACAAAAAACCAACATAAAAAACCAACAAAACACAACCGAACGACAAGAAGAGAAACAGCAAAAATATCTAACACTGTGGCTTCTCACGTCAATAGTCATTGGCATAGCAGGCATCATAGTGTTCTTACTAACTGAAAACACAAATCTCCCCATGGGTATGATCGATAAATGGTCTATAGTGAGCGCTACACTCTTCACAGTAGAACTTATAGCTATAACATTCACTTTCAAATGCAAAAAGGACTTCAGTGACGATTAAATGAAGTGTATCTTTCTTTGAGCTCCTGATATTTTACCTATTTTGAAGATAGGTCCAATTATTTTTTTGTAACAATGACCTGTTTGAGAGTGTTTCGGCTTTTTTTGGGCTTTAAAAACTTGAAGAGCGCCATAAGCTGAGAAGCTGAGGTCTGGTGCCGGGAGCGGGATTCGAGCCCGCGACTTCTGGACATGGGCGTTTGGCCACCTTTGTTCTCCAGATTATGAGTCTGGCGCCCTAGCCAGGCTAGGCTACCCCGGCACCTATTGCCTCTCGGGTTTTATACCGATGCCATTTTAGTTTCTTTTCATTCATTTAAACCTTTAAAATCCATAACTAAATATCTTAATTACTCGCCGCAGTTTAGGCGGCAGGGCGATCTTGAATTTTTATTATCTGGATTCTGAAATCTTTCCTGCAAGATATTCGAGACCATGTTTCTGTATTTTACATAAGACACAATAATGGGTAATGCACATTTCTGCTGAGGATGCTGATATGCTTGGCGATTTTGCTCTCTTAGCTACAACTGCCCGTGGTAATGAACGTGCTATGGTCAACGAGATACTCTATCTCTTAAAAGATGAGTTAGGTGATATTGAGGCACAGGCTGCTAAGACTAAAATACGCGGCTTAATTGTTGCCAAAACTGTTCTCGATCCCCTTGAGGTCATAGCAAAATTCCGTGTAATTCTATCTGAGCGGCCCTATGCGTTTCGGTATGCTATACGTATTGTACCTATACAGTATGTCGTAGCGACTGATTTAGCTGAAATCAAAAAAGTCACGGAAGTGCTGGCGACAAAAATAGGTGAAACACAAACCTTTCGCGTTACTGTTGAGAAGCGTTTCACAGAGTTGCATTCTATGGATATTATTCAAGCCGCGGCAGGCGATATCAAACGTAGTGTTGATCTCCACAATCCTGACTTGATTTTGCAGATCGAGGTTTTAGGTGCTCAGACTGGTATCTCGCTTATAAAACCAACCGATATCTTGGCGGTTGTCAAAGAAAAAATGCTTTAAATCTGCGTAGCTAACAGAGCAATCCGCTCAATGACTAAATCCACTGTCTTGGCTTTGTTGTTTGCTGTGGTTTCTAGTTCGGTGTGAGTGATTTGGAAGGTTTGCTGAATTTTTGTTTCTTTTTCTTCTGTCATTTCAAGAATTGTCTCATCGGGTTCTGTACCGATATGTTCTGTTAGTGTTCTGAGAAGGTCTTCTATGTGTTTTTGTTCTTTGGCTATGATGATTATTGCCAGAGTTTGGGTTTGGGGTTTTATTCCTAGGCGATCGATGGCTTTTTGTATTTGGCGTTCGGCTGAGGCATAGAGCATGGTTTCCATTGCAGTGCTTTTGGAGGTGTTGGTTTTGTTTTGGAATGCCTGTAGGGCGTTTAAGGCGGCGAAGTAGAGATGTTTGGGTGAGGCGATGAGTTGGGCGTCAAAGAATTGTATGTCGGCTTGTTGTGTGGTTTGTTTTCGATGTGTTTTTAGAAAAGTTTCTGTTTTTTGGAATGTTATGTTTTTGTAGCCTGTGATTTCTATGTGTTTGTTGTATTCTTCAATATGGTATTGCATGGTTGGTGTTCCTTTTGTTGTTGTATGTCTTTTATGAATTTATCGATTAGTTGTTTTGGTAAACCGGCTTTTACTATTTTTGTGATTTCTTTGTTGATTTGTTGTTGGTCTGTTTGTTGAAGTATTTTTCTGAGTGTTTCTTTTGTGTCCCATGGAAAGATAATCCAGTTGGTTGTTTGTTTTTCGTAAAAGTCGGGGGTGACTGTGGAGTGGGGTTTGTGGTATAGGGTGGCGGTTTTGATTTCTGTGGCTCCTTTGGTTTGGAGGTAGGTTTGGGTTAGTTTGTGGGTTTTTCCGGTGTCGGTGACGTCATCGATTAGGAGGATTTTTTTGTTTTTTATCGGGGTGGTTAGTGTTTGTTTTAATGTGGGGGTTTGTTTGGTTTTGGCGATGTCTGTGTAGAATTCTGTTTGTATTGTGGTAAAGGAGTGGATTTCGAGGAGGTCTGCTAAGATGCGTGCGGGAACTAGTCCGCCGCGTGCGATGGCTACTATGATGTTTGGTTCGTAGGAGGTGGCTTGGATTTTTTGTGCTTGGCAGAGGAGCATGGTGTAGATTTGGTTCCATGTGGGGATTTCGTATTGGATGGTGTTGTTGGTGTTGTTGTTTGTCATGGTGGTTCTCTTGTGGTTGTTTTGGCAGGGGGGTTGTTAAGCTTTGCTGTGTTGTGTTTGTGTCTGTTTTTTTGGGGTGGTGGTTATTGTTGGGGTGGTTGTGTGTTTGTTTTTGTTTGTTGGGTGTGTTTGTTGTTGTTTTTGTTCTATTCTGAGTTAATGCGTCTGGAGACATATATCGGATGTTGTAATATAGTTCAAATGCTTTGGTGTATCACAAGTCTTAAAAAATAAAAGGAGAAAAACGCCGATGGTAAAAAATATGAACGAAGAGAAAATAAAGCGTGTACTCACCGAACCTAAACTCGCCTCTATCAAAACAATGCTGGAAAAAGATCATGCAATTGATTGTCTGCTTCTACTCTACGCCGGCCGTGGTAAATGGAAAGATGCCAAGGGCTTTATGCAGGACAACAACCTGACATTGAGTGATGGCACCTTTAGAGCACGAATGATTGAGATTGAATCATTGGGTTTAGCCAAAAGTGAACGCATCGACCCGCTCAAAAAATACTACACCAAGACTGAGCAGGGCGAAGCTGTTGCAAAACTGCTTCTCGGGTTCTTTGACGAATTAAAACAATAAAACCCCTGCACTTATCTTATTTTCTTCTTTGTTTTTCCATTAACTAATTAATTACTTTAATTTGATGCCGCCCTTTGTTGATGTGGAAGCGTTAGTTGTTTAGTTGTTTAGTTGTTGTTGTTTTGCTGGGTAGTTATGCTGAATTTGTGTGCCGGATGCAAATAGATAAATTCCCTTTTGATGCATCTATAGCCTGGGATGATGTGAGGCGACGGCTTCGAGCCCTGTGGCTGTGAGAGCTCGTCAATCATCGCTGACCCAAAAGTTTATTCCTGTTTTTGTAATTTTTTTGGTGTTTTTTACATTTTTGACCTTTTACTTTGACTGAATTTTTGCTAAAAGTTTTTATACGCGTCAGCCCCATTGGAAACCGTCACATTAACTCATGGATCAAAGCTATCCAAGCTTTTAGAGACATCATGAAGAAAACAGTTGTGGCAGAAGAAAAACATAATGCAAATTCAAACATTTAGTGACCTACCGTTAAATCCAGAGGTTCTAAGAAGCCTAACCGAACTTGGGTATACAACTCTTTTTCCGATTCAAGCCCAAGCCATACTTCCTCTGTCCGAAGGTAAAGATGTCATAGGTCAAGCACAAACCGGAACCGGCAAAACAGCCGCTTTTGGCGTTCCCATGGTTCAAAATCTAAGCCGCGACATACGCGGCGTTCAAGGACTCGTTTTAGTCCCCACACGCGAACTAGCCGTACAAGTCGCCGAAAACATTGCAAAATTCGGCAAATACACCAAAGTTAGAGTCCTGCCCGTCTACGGCGGAGAATCAATCAACAAACAAATCCACGCCCTAGCCAGCGGAGTCCAAATCATAGTGGGCACCCCGGGCAGAGTAATCGATCTCATGGAACGCAGAGTACTAAACCTGAGCACAATACGCTTTGTCGTACTCGACGAAGCTGACCGCATGCTCGACATGGGCTTTATCGAAGATATGGAATTCATCCTCTCAAAAACACCCCGCGACCGCCAAACCGGCCTCTTTAGCGCAACCATGGACGAAAATGTCATGCGCCTAACAAACAAATACATGCGCAACCCCCAAAAAATCTTTGTCAGCAAAGACGAAATCGCCATAACAAAAATGAAACAATACTACCTTGTTGTCAACCAAGGCGGTAAACTAAATGCGCTCTGTGACCTTCTTCAAGATGATCGTGTTGAGAAAGCCATTATATTTTGCCGAACCCGCCATGAAACCAGCCGCCTAGCTGACCAACTCTACAAACGCGGTTTTCGCACACAAGTACTTCATGCGGGTTTCACACAAGCCCAACGCGATCGCTCCATCAACGAATTTCGCCACGGCAGACGCAACCTCCTAGTAGCAACTGATGTTGCTGCACGCGGCCTTGACATAGCCGACATAACCCACATATTCAACTACGACGTCCCCGCAGATCCACCAGTATATTTCCACCGCATCGGCAGAACCGCACGCAAAGGCGAAGACGGCACCGCAATCACATTAGTAAACTATGGCGAAATGTCCAACTTTAACAACATTAGAGCCCTAACAAAAACCCGCATCGAAGAAATCAAAGGCGAAACAGCCTCAAAAGAAGACTCCCCCATCCAGGGCTTCTTCTAAACACCCTTTTCAACCCTCCTTTCTTATTCTTTGGTCAAAGGCAATAACAAAACCCAACAACCAACCAAACCGATAGTCTGGCAAAATTTGGTCTGGCAAAAATCAAAAGTCTTCTAAGCAAACCCGAAAGGTATCTTTAACTCAAACACGGTAAGCTAATATGTTTGAGTAAATCTCAAGAGAGCAGTCTGCCTCTGAACCGGCTTTTTATTGCCCCTCTAAGGTGTGAATTGTTTGCGGCAGAAACGGTTAAGGTTTTTTGCTGGATAAAGTTTTTATGCCGCTTTGAAACTCTACTCCCGAATATTAAAGGATGATTCAAAAGATGGCCCTACAAAAAGGAGATTTCATTCTTCTCGATTATGTAGCGAAAGTTAAGGAAACAAACGAAGTTTTCGATACAACCAAAGAAGATGTCGCCAAAAATGCGCACCTCCACAAAGAAGGAGAATTCTATGAACCTAAACTCGTCGTCATAGGTGAAAGCTGGGTTCTAAAAGCCCTCGACGAGGCATTGTTAACCGCTGAAATCGGCAAGGAGACAAACGTAGAGATACCTGCCGACAAAGCTTTCGGTCCCCGTGACCCTGATAAAATCCGCCGGGTCCCCATAAAGCAACTCTACGCCAAAGAAATCAACCCCGTTGTGGGTGCACGCATCGAATTCCAAGGCAAAACCGCCACCATTCGCTCCATCGGCGCAGGCAGAGTACTCCTAGACTTCAACCCTGCCTTAGCAGGACGCACCCTTATCTACGACCTAACCGTAACCAAAAAACTCGAAGTTGCTGAAGAAAAAATCGGCGCCCTAATCCACCGCAGAGTTCCAGTCGTTGAAGAAAACAAGTTCAAACTAACAATCCAAGACAAAAACTTAACCATCGACATGCCTGAAGAAACATTCTACGTAGAAGGAATACAGATTGCCAAACGCGGTGTCGCCATGGACATCCAAAAATTCCTTCCCGACTTGGCAGAAACCAAGTTTGTAGAAACTTTCACAGCTGAACCCAAGCCTGAAGCCCCTGCACCAGTTGCTGAAGAAGCACCCGTAGAAGAAGCGAAAACTGAAGAGTCACAGTAGACTCTTAGCTTCTAATTTATTTTTTTATTTTCTATTGTACAGCTGCTTTTGACTTTCACATGTTTGCATTGTGACATAACATACACAGAAGTAATACCCAAATTTTCCGTAGACAAGCTGATGACTGAAACATTAGTCTTTGCTGTTTAATATGAACGGTAAGAATTCACAGTTCATCTATTTTTCTCTTTTTTATTTCACAAACCTCAATTTACCGACTTTTGTAGAACCGAAAATGCCCTATTTTGTGTCACAAAAAAGCACGTGACCTGACCCGTATGATCGATCACTTCACAGACAAAAAGACTCAAAGTAGTCTAAACCGTTTTTTCCCCAAACTAAAAGAAATCATACTTCCAAGCAAAAATGTGACTACACCAGCAATAATGATTAGTGCCGACGAACCGCTTTGAAAGATAAAAGATTCTCTAAACAGCACGCAAACGGAGCCTAATAGAAACCCCAATATAATCGAATACATGGTTTTAT
The DNA here is from genome assembly GCF_009778815.1 of Candidatus Bathycorpusculum sp. NCBI lineage: Archaea > Thermoproteati > Candidatus Bathyarchaeota > Bathyarchaeia (SeqCode) > Bathyarchaeales (SeqCode) > Candidatus Bathycorpusculaceae > Candidatus Bathycorpusculum > Candidatus Bathycorpusculum sp. The sequence goes on along the minus strand of NZ_WRFL01000033.1, from coordinate 17,530 downwards.
AATGGTTTTTTAAAAGATTCTCGATTAGTCTTGCCATAGAAAGACCGCCAATTATTATACCCAAAGCCAAGGGAACCAAAACTTTGGCAATATCTAACATCAAAGAAATGTTGGTAATGTCGGTTAACAAAAGTCCAATAGATGAAACTGAGTAGGTAACTAAGGGATAGATGCCAAACAGTAACAATATAAACGAACCACTTATACCTGGAACCACCAGCGCTATAGCCGCTATAATACCCGCTAAAAAAATAAAGAGCATAAACGGAGCGTCTATATGATTGATACCCTCTACGGGCAGGGGTTTTAAATTGGCTACAACCAGTACAGTGAAAAGTGCAATTAGAATTATAGCTAGTTCTTTAGGCTTAAACCACTGTTTGGGTTCTTTTATTTTTATGTAAATGAGAGGAATAATGCCGACAGTTAAACCGATAAAAAAGGTCATGGTTGGAAATGAAAAATACTGAAGCAGATAAGTCATAATAACACTAAATATTACTAAACCAGTGGCAATGCCCAGCGAAATGGGAATTAAAAATTTTGTATACTTTTTGGCATTCTCGGTAAAGTGGTTTAGGGCCTCAATGAGTTCACTGTAGAACCCCAATATGATCGCGATGGTTCCTCCACTTACGCCGGGTACGGTTTCTATTATACCAAAGGCCAAGCCGTTTAGGAAATCTCTTATGACTTTAGTTATTTGCATACCCGCGTCTCTCTATGCTACCTCATGTTGTATCGTTATTCCAACTAAAAAAGTACTCTTGGTCCAATTTTTAGATATCCCCCTGTTGCAAATCTGCAACCCTTCTGCATTAGCTTAACCCATAAACCTGTACAAATTAGAACGCAGATTGTAGGTTTACTTAAATGATAATGCTTACTTATAATGGCAAGGGGCAAAATGAACTTAACGAGACGGCTGCATTTGAATGGTCGAGCCTACTTTATTGTTTTTTGTGTAATGGGCGCTCTGGCCATTCTTAGTTCAACAATGTCTAAAACCCCTGTCCTTAACCCCTTTGCCGTCAGCTTAGGAACACCCCCTGACTTAATTGGAATAATCGCGGCAGCCTCTACCATTCCAGGTATACTAGTCAGCTTACCTGCTGCTTCTCTTTCAGATATTTTTGGCAGAAAAAAAGTGCTTCTATTTGCTGCATTCATCTTTGCTTCTGCTCCTTTTCTCTACCTTGGTATAACAAGTTGGTGGGAGTTAGCTCTTGTGCGTTTTTATCATGGTTTTGCAACAGCTATGTTTGTTCCCGTTGCCGAAGCTGCAATAGCTGAACGTTTCTCTGCTAAACGAGGTGAACGTATGGCTGCATTTAACTCAGCAACCTACATCGGTCGAGGGTTTGCTCCTTTTCTAGGGGGCTCTATACTGTTTATCACCAGCTATGGTTTTCACACCCTTTATCTAGCGGTTGCAGTAGCGGGGGTCACTTCTTTTGCAATAGCTCTGCTTTTACTCTCAGAAAACAAAACTAATCCCCCTGCAAACATCGCCCCCCAGCCTGTAAAAGCAAAAATTGCAACAGGCAAAATGTTGCAAGGATGGTTAAAAGTTGCTCGTAGTAGAGGTGCGTTAATTGTTAGTTTTGTTCAAGCATGTCAATACTATGCTTATGGTGTTATGGAATTTTATCTGGTTCAATATATGATAGAGGTGGCAAACCTTGATGCTCTGTTAGTATCCATAGTTATCGGTGTGCAAGTCATTTCTTTAATCGTATTTAGGCCCCTGCTTGGACGATTATCCGATAAATATGGCAGACGTTTACCTATAATCTTGGGCTGTACCCTAAGTGGAGCCCTTCTCTTTTTGGTTCCATTTACAACTCATTTCGCATTTTTGCTTGCTATCTCCATAGGGTATGGTGTAGGATTTGTTATGGTCATCTCATCAACCTCTCCGCTAATGTGTGAACTGGCACCAGCCAACTTGATTGGGACCTCCATGGGTTTCCTAAGCACCATAATGGATATAGGGCAAACTCTTGGTCCAATAATAAGCGGTATAATACTAGCCACAGTCCTTTCCTACACTGGACTATTCACATCCCTGACAATATTACTCCTAACATCAGCCATAATCTTTACAATTTCAAACATAGGCAAGCATCATAAAATAAACCTCTAAAAACGCAAACTATCAGTTAACAAAAGTTAAATCTGTAGCCATTATAGTACTAGATACAGTATAATACCCTTAATGTGTCTGGAGGTGAAAACCCATGGACCATACCATAGTACATTTTGAAATTCCAGCAAGTAACATGGAGAAAATTAAGCGCTTCTATGAAGATGTATTTGGCTGGAAAATAATCCAAGCCGGTGGACCCATTGAATACTGGATAATCCAAACCGTACCCACAGACAACAAAGGCATGACATTACGTCCCGGTATAAACGGTGGCATGTATAAACGTCAAACCCCTGAAGGCAAGCCCATCAACTATTACTCTGTGGAATCCATAACGGATTTTCTGGAAAAAATCGTCAAGCTAGGAGGTAGAGTTACACAACCCAAACAAGAGGTTCCTGAAGTCGGCTGGATTGCGGCTGCAGAAGACCCTGAAGGTAACGCTTTTGCATTGATTGAACCGCTCAAGCTTAGTTGATTATGCCTGTTGCTCGTGCTGCAGTTTCACAGGCATCAAAGCTCAAATTAAGTTTATGTAAAATGGTGTAGCGTTCCGGTCGAATTTGAGCAGCGACATGGAGTGCTTTTACAACATCCATATCTTTGACGCCTAATTCGTGGGCGGTGACTGGTGCACCAATTTTTTGAAGTGTAGTTTTGATTTGTTGCCAGTCAATTCCATGCAGAAATGCAGTCAAGATGGCACCCACACCGCATTGTTCGCCATGCATGGCGTGATGAGAACTTAGGATGTCTAGGGAATGGCTAAAGAGATGCTCTGAGCCGCTGCAGGGACGGCTGCTGCCTGCGATACTCATGGCAACGCCGCAACTTATCAGCGCTTCCATAAGCACCCGTAGTCCCTCATCTTTTTTATCTGCAATTAAATCGGCCTTTTCTGTGACAAGTTCCGCACTCATAAGTGCCAAACTTGCTGCATAGTCTCCATAGTATTCGCCTTTTTCTAAATGTGCCAGTTGCCAGTCTTTCACAGCGGTGAATTTGCTGACGGTATCTCCACAACCGCTGACCATAAACCTCCATGGTGCCTTAGATATAATCTCTGTATCGGCGATTATTGCCATGGGTGCTTGTGCGAGGACCGAATAGGGTCTATCTGAACCTTTAATAGAGACAAGCGGGCTGGCGACGCCGTCATGGGATACTATGGTAGGCACACTGATAAACGGAATATTTTGACTCGCTGAACTGAATTTTGCGGCATCAATGATGGTCCCGCCGCCTACGCCAAAGACAACCTGTGGTTTTAGCTCTTTAACTTGTTCCTCAATAGCTGTGAGGTCGTCTACATTAGCCGACTTTACTAGAAAAAAATCTGAAACCAGACCTGCCTTTTTAAGAAATTCTGACACAGTTTCTCCAGCAAGTTTGTAGCATTGTGCATCTGACAATAACAAGGCTTTTCCTCTAAGCCCTAAACGTGATGCAACTTCGGGAATGCGACTAAGTGCTCCTTCCCCAATGATGACTTCACGGGGTAGCTGCATATAATGATAGTTTAAACTCACGGATACCACTGTTGACTTAGGAAGTATGTTGGATTATATGTTTTAAAACGTTTGGGCAGTAGCTGTCTAATAAACGTCTCTTCTTCTAATCTGCTTTGCACCTTGTGGCTGGTGCATGATGCCCTTGTTGCGGTACCTATTAGTGTTAGACGCAGGTTATTTCATCTGTTTTAGTTCTATTGTCTGTTTGCTTTAGCTTGTTTTTTTGGCTACATTACACCTAGAAGCACTATGATATTGTTTGTAACCACTATAGTAAGAAACACCATAACTCCAATGTAGGCAACTCTTAGGGTGTTGCGGGCGATTTTAAAGGATCTGTCGGTTTTGTTTTTGCTGTTCATCAATGTTTTTTCAGCTAACACAAAAATCACGCCGACAGCAACCGTTACAGTGAGTTTTACCACTACAAATGCCGGAAGATTTGAATGCACAAGGTCTGCCATGATTGGGTTGAGTTCTTGGGTACCAAAATAGTGTGTTCCAACTACTGTTGTTGCACAATCCATAGAGCCCATAAAAATTAGAAACAGACTTGCAATATACTTGGTCATAGCCTGAAAATTTGTTTCCTCCACAATATGCTACTGCCCAAACTAAACGGTGTTACACCTGATTAAAATTGGCTGAAGAAACCTTACTGGAGTGCAAAAATGTTGTTTAGTTAAGCTGCTATTAATGTATAGAAAAAACAGTTTTTATATGTTAACCAGCCCGACTGATTCACAGCCAAAAAAGGTTTAAATTCTCACGTTACAATTATCTAACGCTGACTGAGTGCTCATCAGGTTTTTTGGTTGCGGCATTTTTTCCCCTAATTATTTAAGGTGACACAACCACTAGCTTCATGTTCGCTCCTTATCCTGTTACGGGCGCTCTAATTATGTGATATCGGAATGTGAAAGCATGAAAAAACATCTGCTAAGCGTAGTCTTTGTTGTATGTTTCTTTTTTTTAACGGTTATGATTTTCCAAACAGTCTGCGGCCAAACCTCAACGCCGCCTGAAGTAGATCCAACATCAACAGAAGAACAGCAACCAAACGGCTTTAATCCATGGCTCATCGGTGCAATCATAGCTATTGTGGTTGCGGGTATTGTAGTGGCGGTTATATTTGTCGTTTTTAAGAGCCGACGAGTGGATGAAAAAAGCCTTCGAAAAGTTTCCTCTCGCTCCTTTGAAGAGTGGGTTATCAAAAAGTTTAATGGCCGACCCGCCGACCCCTCTTTGGGTGTGAATGGGTTTACTGAGGGTGGGCAGCCGCTTTTAATCATACAATCCGATCATGTTGGCTTGGGACAAGTGCAGGACTTTCTTAAATTATTGATAGCAGGTGGAACCCAGAGAGGAACTGTTGTGGCTTTCAATTTTGATAGCGATACCCTTGAAGCAAAAGTAGACGCCATGGACCACGAAATTGATCTTCAACTATTGCGGGTAAGTGAGATAGCGAATAAACGCTCTGTTAATAGAATCAAAAGTCTCGCCGGCGCAAAAGTTACCTTTGAGTCTCCAAGTGCTACTCCATATCTGACAACCGCTCCTCCCCTGGATAGAGCTGTAAATTTTGAAAGCCCCCCCATGCCCTTCAAATCTCAAAATATGGGTTTAAAACCGCGAGTTTTCATATCCAACAGTGACGCCAAGGTGGCTGACCAAGTGAGAAAAATGTTGGATTTCCTTGAGTATGACTATGTTGTAGGTGATAAAGAGGAAACGGCTGTTCCAATTCCTGAAAATAAATTTGGTTTAATGAAGAATTGTGACTGCGCAATAATTCCTATTGCTGCTGCTGAACAGGAACGACGGTACAGCGGGTTATACATTCTAAATTCCAATGTCACCTCTGAGATTAACGCTGCCTATCTAAAGTATAACACGCAAGTGATTTTGTTAGTTGAGCGAAAAGTAGAGTTGCCTCCAAATCTCAAGGGACTAAAACATATCGAATACGATAACGACGACTTGTCTTTCAATGCCGCTATGGACCTAGAAAAAATCTTGACTGACTTTAAAAAATTATAATTGCTCTCTTTTACTAGTTTGTTTTTTATAGTGTTATTGCTTAGAAACAGGCGTTTGGTTTGTTGCTATCTCTAGTTTTAACTCGTTGGTTGATGGATTTGGTGCATCATCGGTCGTCTATTTTTGGTGATTTAGTGGCATCTATGGTTGTGTTGTGATTTGCTGTTGAAGTCTCCTTGTTTTGTTTTATTTTGGGAAAAAAACTAAATATGGGTGATAGATACATCATACGCATGTCCTATAGTAAAAAGAAAAGTTCTGCTCTGATATACCTTCTAGTTGCTCTTCTAGTTGCTCTCATAGTTGCTGGTGTTGCAATATTTTTTGTGTTGCAGCCCCCTCCGGAGGGACCCGCTGTTCCCGGGGTAAAAGCTGGTGATGTTTTTACTTACTCACTACAAGGCCGAACCACTTTTCTAGGTGAGGAGGCTATTCAACCTGACGGTTTTGAGCAATATAATCAAACAGACTACTACCAAGTTCATATCCTCAATGTTGAGGATAGTGTTGTCTATTTTACAACGACTTGGCGGTTCCTCAATGGAACAGAAATTTTTGAACAAGCATGGATAGACCTATCCTTTGGAAATAAAACAGATAGCACTACTACCTTTTGGCCTATCTATGGCTCAGACCTTAAAGCAGGCAATAAACTCCGTCCCCTTGGCGCTGATGGCATTATTGTAGAGAAAACTGATGTCAAAACATATGCCAGTGAAGCACGAGAGAGGAATTACTGGACATTGAGTGATAGCTTTTACGACTCCACCGATCCAACAATGAGCAGCACACGCAATGAACTCAATTCTGTCTATTTCGACAGACAAACCGGTATGCTTGAGAGCTTGACAAACGTGCAGGAATACAACACTCCTGCAATGCTCCTTGTTACCACTTGGCAGCTTGTCGATTCCTCAGTTTGGCAAGTCAAATAAACTCCTTGTGTGGTTGACAGTAACCCGTAAGTTACTGTAACCTTCTTTCTTTATTTTAATCTGGAAAATAGTTGCTGATCACTTGTTAAATTTGGTATTGCTTTGTCCTGTTTTCTCTTTTTTGGTGTAGAAGCAGATTTTTGTCTGCTGTAGCTTTCTTTGATTTCGGTGTAGTGTAGTGTTGAGTGTGGATTGATTTATTCTGGCGTTTTATTGTGGTTTTGTTTGGCTTTTATAAGGGCCAATTTTCCGCCTGCTTGGACTTGCTCTTTTTCTAGTTCGCTTAGGTTGAGGTTGACTGCTATGTGAGTGCCCTTAGTCTTGTTTATGATTGTGAGTTGCTCTTTTAAGTCATCTACTTCTATTTCCAAGTCATCATCCAAAGTGATGCTGTCATAGTCTTTTTTATTCACAAAGGTTAGTGGTAGAATACCAAAGTTGACAAGATTTGCTAGGTGGATGCGGGCGAACGATTTTGCAATGATCGCTTTTATGCCTAAGTATTTGGGTGCTAGGGCTGCATGTTCGCGGCTGCTACCCTGGCCATAGTTTTCGCCGCCTACGATAAATCCTCCCCTGCTCTGTTCTGCGCGTGATGCAAAGGTTTTGTCAACATGGCAAAACGTATAGGTGCTGATTTGGGGAATGTTGCTTCGCAGAGACATAATCTCGGCGCCGCCGGGGATGATGTCATCGGTTGTAATGTTATCACCTGTTTTTAGGAGAACTTTACCCTGCAGTTTTTTGGGTAGTGCTGTAAAGTCGGGTAGTGGCTTAATGTTGGGTCCTCGGATGATTTCCTTGTTTGCACATTGGCTGGGCTGAATAAACATAGCATCGCTTAAGATGAATCGTTCAGCCATGGTGATCTGGGGGAATTTGCCGAGTTTACGTGGGTCAACGATTTTTCCGTTTAGAGCCGCAGCGGTAGCTGTTTCAGGACTGACCAGATAGACTTGTGCATCTTGGGTGCCTGAGCGGCCTTTAAAGTTGCGATTAAATGTACGTAACGATACTGCGCCTGTGGGCGGTGATTGTCCAATTCCAATACAGGGGCCGCAAGAATTCTCAAGGATTCTTGCACCTGACTGTATGAGTGCTTCAAGCTCGCCTGTAGTTGCCAAATTCTCCATAACTTGGCGTGAACCCGCCGAGACCGTTAAACTGGTATTCTCATGTACTTGCTTACCCTTTAGCAGTGCGCAAACAATTTTTAGATCCCGCAACGATGAGTTGGTACAGCTGCCAATACAGACTTGATCAACCGCTATGCCCTCTACTTCACTGACTTTTTTAATACTATCTGGACTGTGCGGCAGAGCAATTAAGGGTTCAAGGGTCGAGAGATCAATCTCGAGATTTTCATCATAAACTGCATCTGGATCTGCTTTAAGCTCCTCCCACATCATGCCTCGTCCCTGTGCTTCAAGAAACATCTTGGTGGTTTCATCAGAGGGGAAAATAGAGGTTGTTGCTCCGGTCTCTGCGCCCATATTTGTGATGGTTCCGCGTTCGGGAACACTTAGGGTATCAACCCCTGGACCATAATATTCCAAAATTTTGTTAACGCCGCCTTTAACAGTTAAAATCTTGAGAACCTGCAAAATAACATCTTTGGCGGAGACAAACACTTGGAGTTTACCTGTCAATTTTATACCCACAATCTTGGGCATCTCCAAATAGAAAGGCTCGCCCGCCATAGCCGCCGCTACATCTAACCCACCTGCACCAATAGCAATCATACCCATACCCCCTGCCGTGGGCGTATGGCTATCACTGCCTAGAAGGGTTCTGCCTGGACGAGCAAAGCGTTCCAGATAAAGCTGATGACAAATACCATTACCTGGACGACTAAAAATTATGCCATACTTAGCCGCAACACCTTGAAGGTAGCGGTGATCATCCGCATTGCGGAAATCATTTTGCAACATGCTATGATCAACAAAGCTAAGACTGAGCTCAGTTTTAACTTTAGAAATACCCATGGCTTCAAATTCAAGATAGGCCATGGTGCCTGTAGAATCCTGTGTGAGTGTATGGTCAATTTTAAGTGCAATTTCTTGACCTGCAACCATTTTCCCCTCAACTAGGTGTTTAGCAATGATTTTTTGAGCAAGGGTCTGTTTAGGCATATTTTTCCTCTCAACCTGTAACTGACTGCGTATACGCAAATGAGGCGGAGGCAAATTTTAAGCTTCGCATATTCTTTGAAGGTTTAAATCCTAATTTGACGATAAAACTATTCAAAATTACTGAGGTAACCATATGTCATTTAAGGGCAAAATGCAGGAAGCCGCAAAAAGCAAACAATCTCCCATAATATTAGCACTTGACTTCCCCTTCACAGCCACCGAGAACCGCAACAACATACTCATCAAAGCCCAAAAAATCCTAAAAGATGTCCATCCCTACATCTGCGCTGTAAAAATCAATCACCACCTTACCCTCCCCTTGGGCACTTTTGATGGCGTCAAATGTCTTGTTGATCAAATCCGTGCCCAAGGTTTACTAACTATCATGGATGCAAAAGTCAACGACATAGGTGCCACCAACCAAGTTATAGCCGAATACTACTACGCTGCCGGTTTTGATGCCATCATCGCCAACCCATTTGTAGGCTGGGAAGAAGGTCTAAAACCGCTTTTCGCCGTCTCAAAACACCTCGACCGCGGCGTTATTCTCCTAACCTATATGAGTCACAAAGGCGCCGGAGAAGGCTACGGACAAACCATTGTTGACCCCTTCACTGGACAACACATACCCCAATATGTCGCATTTGCCAAAAAAGCCGTTCAGTGGAATGCTGATGGAGTCGTGGTGGGTGCAACCTGTCCCGAAAAAATCTCTGAAATAAAACACATCCTAAATGACAATGCCGCAATTTATTCCCCCGGCGTAGGTGCACAAGGCGGCGGAGCAGAAACCGCAATTAAAGCAGGCGCCGATTACCTCATTGTAGGCCGAGAAATCACGCAGTCTGAAAATCCATCTGAAGCCGCCAAAAGATTATGTGAAGCAGTAAAAAGCGTTTAGCTTCTTATCTGCCGCGTTTGTTTTCCCAGAGTTCTTTCTTTAGCAGATCCCGAACAGAGCTGCGAATAACGCTACTTCTGCTTGGATACATGTTTGCCCTTACTAATTCATCTAACCCTTCCAGATAAGCCTCTGGCAAAAGAACGGTTACAAGTTTCATACATTCACGTCTCCCTTGACTATATTAGCCATATAACATGTGGCAAATATAAGAGTTAGCTCCAGCACCCCAAAGTCCCCTCAACAAACATTCTCTTGCCAAATTCTCTTAAACTACCCAAAACCCCCCTCAATATATCATTCATAGTTATCGTTAGTCTCATGTTGCCATAGTTTACTTTGCAGAGATCCAGTTAATCCCAAATTGGATGATGCTATTCTCTAAGCATTGCTTGTTTCTGTCGCAAAAATATTTTCTGTTAGTCGATTTGATTCCAATAATAGACATGACTATAACGGTCTGCTACAGAATAGGCGTGATCCTCGTAGACTATGTCGAGTTTTGTGCCGTATTGGTTGAGTCGGGTTTGTACTTGGTTCCAGATCTGTTGAGCGGTTCTATTTGCCGGCCATACCCCCCAGATTGTGTCTTTGGGGTTGCGCATGCCCCAGCCATAGTTTTGGGGCAAAACAAGAACCGCTTCGGCTTTAATACCGCCATGAGTAACTTTGGAGTTTTGCACTGCCTCAACCCAGAAACGTTCCAGAGCTTGAAAATGCTCTTTTTGTAGGCTTCTTGGATTTGTTGGGTCTTCTGAGCAGTTAAAAATTACAACATACTCTGCACCAGCCTCATATGAGGTTTTCATCTGTTTAAACAGCTCTTGGCCATCTGGAAGATTTGGCTACTGAGTGTGTTTCCAAGTAAAGGTTGTCCCCCAACTTTTACCCTGTAAATTTGCCGCCCCTCGCACCAAACCAATCTCTTGTGCAATGTTACTATTTCCACCTAACTCGGCAAGCACAAAATCATAACCTCCTTGTAAGTCCCACCAAAACAGCGCACAATCAGTTGTAAAGCTGGTGACGGATTGATTTTCTATGGGTTGCAACTGAGTTGTAATGTAGGTCTCAAAAGTCTGAGCGGCTACATCATAGGTTCCAAAGGGGTTTCTATCTAAAACTGCATTCAAAGGCTCCACCTCAGCAATGCGCGCACTACTATTCACCACTGTTCGCGCATTACCCTTCACCACCGTATAGAACACACTACGTTCACTTTCCCAAACAGTAATCTTTCCATCAGGATAATACATGACATCGAATTGAATCTTTTATGGCCAGAAAAAAGCGCTAGTTCCGTTTGGATATTCTATGTACAGTTCTTGGGGGATAAGGAACGTTGTATATAGGCACCGGATTTGGACCACTATAGTTCTCAGGTAAATCGGGGTAAGAAACATAGAGTGTGCCCGTTTTTGATTTATCTGGTATATCTCCGTGCACTTTTACGGTACTGTTTGCATAGTAAGAGGTCTGATAGCTCACATGATCTGCGATGTTTTCCCTTATGTAAATTTCGTCGTCGCTCTTTGATATTGTTCTGATTTGACCGTCTATAGATATAGAAACCACCCACTTTGATCTGGATATGCGTATCGCTGGTTATCCAGTATTTTTCTGCCTGGTGCGTCTCCGTCCCATTCATATATGTAGTCATATATGCCTATGAAATTGCTTCCCCAGCGCTGTTGTGCCTCATCACCCCATCCTAGTAGAACAACATCATGCCATCTATTACGGCCAACAGATGTTGCAAAGTTGAGCCCTGAGGCGATTGCATAGTCGCCGATTTCTTCTATACCTGGAATGAATTCTTGGAGTTTTTCTGAGTTTAGGATAAAGAGGTTGGTGTAGTTTTTGACTTCGTCGATTAGTTGTTTTGCACCCTCGACTGTATCTCCGCTGTAGGTTACCCCAACATAGAAGGGTTTGTCAGCAGAGAAGGAGGTATCTATTATGATGAGAGTTACTGCAACAATTACTATTAGCAATATGGCACTAACAGCAAGCAATATGTTCCGTTTCATCTAACAATAACCTGCTTGACATGTTAACAAAAAATGACTTCCGGTTGCATTTATTGTTATCCTAAATTTATCTGGAGACTTTTTTAGACCCTGCGAGGAGTGAACAGGCTAAAGATTCACAAATCTGTTTTGTGAGTTGTTCGGCTTCTAATTTTCCCATTTTTTTAACTGTGCTAGAGTTCCCAGATAGTTTCCATCTAGCAGATATATTTCTGAATTATCCATATCTACCGCTTTTGAACGTATCACCGGTCCGATGAGGGTTTCGGTGGTATGGTCTTTGTGTGGCTGGGTTTGGTTTAGGGGTTTGCCGCCCAAGAAATCGTTAAAGCTGGGCATAATGTAGAGTTCTTTTGTTTCAAGTTTGCTGTTGAAGTGGTTTTGAAGGGTTTCTTTGACTGAACCCTCCATTTTGATTTGGCTTTTCTGAAGAAGAGTTTTTGCTAAGACTTCACTGTCTAGTTTTGCTCTTATCCATACTTGTCTTGTCATTTTGTAACCAGTAGGATCATTGAAAACCACTGCTGGATGCAGATGACCCATCACAAGTGTCCTACAACCCAATAACACAGGGGCTGGCCAGGTATGACCGTGAAAAACTCCCACATCCCCAAGTACTGCACCAGTTGCAGGCAAAAGTATGATATCTTTGGGGAGTAGTGATTCGAGATTAGCGTCATGATTACCCCGAACAATTGCTATGCTTCCTACTTGGCTTTGGAGCTTTTTAAAAAAGTCAGGGATATCTTGCCGCTCGCCCTGTTTGTTGCCAACTACTGTGTATTTTACATCGCCCAAAATCACCAGTGTATCGGGTTTGTATTGGTTAAGCAGAGTGGTGAGTTTGATTAGAATTTTGCTGGTTTGACTTGGTATGTGAATACCTTTTTGTTGAAGCTTCATTTCCCAGCTGATGTGTGGATCTGCGATGAGTAGCGTTTTATTTTTTGTGCTCTTTATCATCGCGGCCGGCTGGGGCAGAAGCAGACTAAGCATCGCTGTTAATCAGGCTCAAGATTTGTTTATGAATCTCACTGTTGGCTGATGCAATAAAATTTAGGGTTTGTTTGGGATCAAGTGCTATGTTTATGGGGCGGTTTGCTTGGTCGGTTATTGTGGCTCCGGCCTCTTTGGCAATTAAAAATCCCGCTGCGACATCGGTGGTGCGGATTTTACTTCGTAAATCAATAAATCCATCAGTTATACCGCTGGCGACGTAGCAGATCTCTAGGGCATTAGCGCCGAAGTGGCGAGTGTGTTTGATGTTTTGGATTATTTTTTTACAGTCTAGGTCTAGGCCGGTTTTGTAGGCGCCTAGATCTAACCCCACACAAGCCTCCTCTAATCTTTTAATATTTGAGGTTTGGATATGTTTTCTGTTACAAAACGCTCCTCTGCCCGTAAAAGCCATAAAAGTTTGATCATGCACCAAATCTGCAACCATACCCGCATAGACCCCCTTGAGATAGGGTGTGCTAGATACTGCAATCGAGGTGCAGTAAAACGGTAATCTGCGTGTTAGATTAGTTGTTCCATCAATGGGGTCAGTTATAATATAGCACCCCTCCGATGCCGCGCCAAATTTTTTAACCCCCGTCTCTTCACTGATAAGCGTGAAGGACACTTCATGTTTTTTTAGAGTTTCAATGATGGCTGACTCGGATGCTAAATCTACCGGTTTCATCAAATCCCCGCCCGCGCCTATGCCCAAATCCGGCTGAGGCTCATCACAGGGTTTCAGACAGGGTTCAATAGCTTTTTGAATGTTTGCTCTACATTCAGCAAAGATGTTTTGCCAGTCGAGTTCAAGGGTCATGCTCTAACCTCTCTTTCTATATTTAGCGATAACCGATAATAACATATTGATATCCCCCCCTCCAAGATAATTCAAAAAGAACCTTTCTCTAATGAATAACTAGCTGTTAGCCACCAAACCCCGTCAACTGATGAAGACTTCACATCTTTCTAGGGTCTCTGTTCACATTGAAACCTGCCTACAATTTAACAACCATCCTAACTCACAACGCAAAAATCACATCCTAACTTGTCCTTGTGGCTTCTGGGTTGTATGTGCGTTTTGTGTGCCAAGTTGGTTGTTTGGGTTGAAAAACCAGTCGCGTTGAAACCTCAAAATCCATGAAAACTCTTAAATCATACAAAAGCCCTCTGAACTGAGAGGTCTTATTATGTCGCCAAATAATAGTCCGCTTGAAATCCAAAGTTACGATGAAAAAACGCGTATGTATTTTGTTAAAACCGCTTATGGTGTGGTTCAGGTGGAAGATACTTTTGCAGAAATGTTTCCCCTCTGGGCTGCACGAGTACTTATAACCGCTCAAAATGAGAAATGGGCCGAGATTGCTGCTTCCATAACCACCGGCTATGCAACAAGTGTCATTGCCGCCTCCGCAGAAGCAGCTATCGAGCGTATCGTACCCGCAAGCGAGACACCTGACAAAAGACCCGGCATACTCATCCAAATCTACAACAAAGACCGCTTCGAACTCAAACACTCCCTGATGGGCCGTATCGGACAATGTACCATGACCTGTCCCACAACAGCTGCCTTCAACGGTCTGGTAGGTAAACGTGTTCTACTCATCGGTAGCAGTTTACGCTACTTCGGTGATGGCTTCCAAAAAAAAGCCCTCATCGGCGGACGCAAATGCTGGAAAATCCCCGTCATGGAAGGCAACTTTTTAGTCGAAGACGGCTTTGGCGCCACCGAAGCAGTGGCCGGCGGCAACTTTATGATCTTTGCCAAAACCATGCCTGAATGCCTCGCCGCCTCAGAAGCCGCAGTTGATGCCATCCGCGCCCAAGTTCCAGATGTAATCATGCCCTTCCCAGGCGGAGTATGCCGATCAGGAAGCAAAGCAGGCTCATTTAAATACAAACTCAAAGCCTCCACAAACCAAGCCTACTGCCCCACCCTGCGCGAAATCGTCCCCGACACCGTAGTTCCCCCCGGCGCCACCTCCGTTTTTGAAATCGTCATCAACGGCCTAACTCTGGATGCTGTAAAGAAAGCCATGGAAGTTGGTGTCGTTGCAGCCATAAACTGCCCCGGGATTGTAAAAATCTCTGCAGGCAACTATGGCGGTAAACTCGGACCGTTTAAAGCCCATCTCAAAGACGCCATAGGCGTTCCCGAAACCCCCCAGGACTCTGCCAAAGCGGCACCTAAAGCCGCCAAAGCATAACCCGGTTTTAGAGTCCGGAACTTTTATTTTCCTCCTCTTAGCGTAACTATTTGAATTAACTTTCGTGAAACTAGTTGAGTGTCCCTAAAAAAAGCTCTTTAGAACTATTCAGACTACGAAAAATCATCAATGCCCTAGCGAGCAAAGAGGGTAGCCACACTGAACTCATCACTATTTATGTGCCGCCTGATAAACAAATCAGCGATGCACTCAACCTGTTGCGCAACGAATACGGCACAGCCAGCAACATAAAATCCAACGTCACCCGCAAAAACGTACTCGATGCCATCATTAAGGCTCAGCAAAAGCTCAAACTCTTCAAAGACCCCGGAGAGAAAGGCATAGTTATTTTCACCGGTGCTCTGCCACAAGAAGGCGGCGGCCCCGGAACTGAACGCATGGAAAGCTATGTCATCGTTCCCCCTGAGCAGATTAAAATTTTCCTCTACCGATGCGACAGCCGCTTCCACACTGAACATCTTCAAGAAATGCTTCGAGAAAAAGAAACCTTTGGCATTATTCTTGTAGATGCCTCCCAAGCCACCATAGCCACCCTGCAAGGTAAACGTCTCGATATTATACGACAGATGCACTCAGGTGTAGCAGGCAAAACCCGTGCCGGTGGCCAGTCCGCACGGCGTTACGAACGCCTCCGCGACATGCAACTAAATGAATACTTTACACGTGTAGCCGGCCATGCCGACGAGATTTTGTTGCCCATAGACACCCTCAAAGGTATCATTTTGGGCGGCCCCGGACCCACCAAGTACGATTTCGAAAAAGGTGACTATCTCAACTATCAACTAAAAAATAAAATCATAGATATCCTCGACACTGCCTATGTGGAAGAGCAAGGCGTCAAAGAAGTGGTTGAAAAAGCACCAGAGATCATGAAAAAAGTCCGCTACATCGAAGAAAAAGAAATCATGCAAAAATTCCTCTACGAAGTCGGCCACGACAGTGGATTTATCACCTACGGCGAATCCGAAGTCCGACGCCTAATGAACATGGGAGCCGTCCGATTGGTTCTTCTCTCCGAAGCCGTTGATTTAGTTCGAGTCGCCGTAAAATGCGGTGCCTGCGGCACTCAAGAAGAGCACACCGTCAAAAGCAAAGATCTCGCAGACTTTGAAAAAGGCCTAATCGAAAAATCCTGTAGCTCATGCAAAGCACCTTCGATAACGATTGTGGACAAAAAAGATCTCGTGGATGACCTAGCCGACCTCTCTCAACTCACCAACACAGAAGTCGAAGTCATCTCAACAGAAACCGAAGAAGGCCAAATGCTCAAAAACGCATTCGGCGGCATAGCCGCAATGCTGCGCTTCAAAGTATAACAAAACTACCTCTGCAACCCCAGTGATTCCTCATTATTTCAATTATTGATAGCCCTTTAGGCGCTTGAAAAACATAATTCTAATATTAAGCTCTGTAATCTCTATGTTCCACACGTGGGCCGGTCGTCTAGCCTGGTTAGGACGTTGGCTTTACGAGCCAAAGGTCTGGAGTCCGAATCTCCACCGGCCCACCATTTTGCTTATCTAAGGCTAAATCTGGCTTATTTATTACCATTGACTGATTACCAGTGATTACCAGCTTATGTTGAATGTAGACTCTTTTACCCTCTTTGAAGCCTTGATAATGTAGAATTCTTTGGTTATTTCCTCTAATCTGTAGATGTCCCATCATGCCGCAAGCTGGACATATTGTCTTTGTCAATTATTACACCAAGTTGTTATAGTTCCTCAGCACTATAAAAGCCTATGTTCTTCCGTGCAATATATCACAGTAAGTGTTTCAAAATCTCCAAAATTAATGCTGGAATATGGGTTTTGAAAAAGATTACTGGGAATAATAATTCCCCCTCCACTTATCACTTAACCACAAAAACCCACATACCCCAAAGCTTGAAAATTCAGCAGAAAACACCAGAAAAAAAATCCCATAAACACACTCATGGCTCTCTCTCTACTGCCTCACAAATCAGACCAGTTTCCCCTTTTACAATGACTAAGCATATTGTAGGGCAGTTGAGAGAAGGAATGCTCTGTTATGTTTGTGTAGTCTGTTTCTGTCTTGAGGTTTTTTCTAATCTAAGTATATACAAAATTATCATAACCACTACTACCACCAGTACTATTATCACCATCAAGATTATCAAAAAACCAAACCAAGCGTCAAATGGTGCAATTGATAGATTAGGCAAAGGGAATGATGAACTAAGAGTTGACAACGATACAGGTGTTCCTATCTGTGCATTTAGAGGCTGAACCAATATAATTAAAACTGTAGAAACTAACAGGATAAGTAAAAATACACTAAAGATTTTCCTCATCTCAGCCACCTAACAGATATGGTTCTACAATGATATTAGTTTACTCCAGTTCAGTTGTTAGATATCGAGTGAACACATCTTAAGACTGACAAATAAGACTGTTTTAGACCTTTAACAGTCCTCGAAACTTAACAGGAAGGGGTCACACATCATATCAATAAGGGTCATAATGCCCCTGTTCAATGATGTGTCTTCCTGTCCTTCTGAAGAGTAAGCCGGAAGCTTACAAATAAACAATAAAAATGTATTAGATTTAAGCCTTCTGGGGATTATCTCTTTCGAAACGAAGAC